>CAZIIE010000001.1:0-4354 GCA_964539375.1 uncultured Nitrospirota bacterium
GGGGAGTTTGAGGGGCAGAGCCCCTCAAAGGGGCTACGCCCCTTTGTAACCCCGGATAGGAAAAAATATTTGATTTTTTATGGGGAGTTTGAGGGGCAGAGCCCCTCAAAGTGACCATAAATGAAAAAAAGGTTCTTCAGCACAGGAAAACTTCCCCTTGAGCTCCTGGAAAATCTGATTAAAGAGTTCCATGGAGCTGAAGACAGCTCTGTCATTGCAGGTGCCTCCATCGGGATTGACGCTGCCATCATTGACCTCGGTGCCTCTGACTATCTTATTGCAAAAACAGACCCCATAACCTTTGTAACAGGCCGTGTGGGTCAGTATGCAATCACTGTAAACTCCAATGATATCGCCTGTATGGGTGGCAGGCCAAGGTGGTTTCTTACCACCCTGCTTCTACCAGAAAACAGGACCGATGAAAATCTGGTAAGGGAGATATTCAGTGAGCTTTCCACTGCCTGTAAAAGACTTGGCATAACCATCTGTGGAGGCCACACAGAGATAACCTATGGCCTGGACAGGCCGATAGTTGTTGGCCAGATGCTTGGCACACTGAAGAGGGGCCGGACACTCAGACCTGAAAACATCCGTGCTGGAGATGTGCTGATACTTACAAAGGCTGTTGCCATTGAGGGCACCGCCATAATTGCCCAGGAGCGAACCGAGGAGGTAAAGCGGGTCTTTGGTGAGCAGTTTCTTAAAAGGTGCCTTGACTTTTTAGATGACCCTGGCATAAGCGTATTAAAGGAGGCACAGATAATCTGCCAGCATGAAGGGGTAAGGGCACTCCATGACCCCACCGAGGGGGGACTTGCCACAGCGGTCTATGAGATGGCAAGACCCACAGGACTTGGTGTGGAAATTTACTATGAGAGTATAAAAATCTATGAGGAGACCAGAAGGCTCTGTTCCCACTTCAATCTTGACCCCCTCGGTGTTATATCATCGGGTGCACTGCTTGCAGCTGTGGACGCTGGCTCTGAAGAAAGGATATTAAAAAGCCTCAGGAGTGAAGGCATAGAGGCCTCAAGGATAGGCCTTTTCAATGATAGAAAGGGAGAGCTAACCCTCATAAAGAATTCCCACAAAACTCCCCTTGAGAGGTTTGACAGAGACGAGATAACAAAGCTATTCTAAAAACAGCCCCTTTCAATCAGTCTGGAGGAAACAGGTGAAGAGAATCTTTTTCTGTGTTTTATTGGTGCTTTTTGTGCTCAATACAGTCTCTGCCAGAGAGGCTTTTCTGGAGAAGGATACATCCAGTTCATTAACTCAAAGGGCATTCTCCTACAAAGACACACTTGATGAAATAAAGATAGAGGTCTACCTGAAAGAGGATGATCCTGAACTTGCCAGCCGTTACATTGAATACACAAAGAGATACCTTAAGGACTTTCAAAAGCTCCTCGGCCCCTTCCCCTACAGTGAGTTAAACATAGTGGAGACTGATTCGCCCGTAGGGGTATCCTTTCCAAGATACATACTCTTTGGTTCAGCCGTTATCAGACTTCCCTTTATAGTGGAGACCTCCCTTCCCCATGAGATAGTGCATCAGTGGTTTGGCTCTTCCGTTGGGGTTTCCCCCGAGGGAGGTAACTGGTCAGAGGGGCTTGCAACCTACCTTGCTGACCACAGGATGAGCGAGCTCAAAGGCAATGGAGCCCAATATAGAAAGGGACTTTTGCTTGATTATTTTAATTACCGAAGGTTTGGAAGAGAGATACCACTGAGGGAGTTTACCGAACGGACAGACGACCTCACCAGAGCGGTGGGTTATGGAAAGTCTGCCATGGTTTTTCACATGCTAAGGAAAAGGCTCGGCGATGAGACCTTCTTCAGGGCACTGAGGAGATTTGCAAGGAACTATAGGGGAAAACAGGCAGCCTGGAAGGACCTGCAAAGGAGCTTTGAAGAGGTTTCCGACAGCTCCCTTGAGGACTTCTTCTACTACTGGATTAACAAAAAGGGTGCCATTGAGCTCAAACCCGAGCAACTCTCTGTCCTTTACAGAGATGGCGGATATCTGGTCAATCTGAAGCTAAAACAGTCTGGAGATGTTACCTACAACTTTGAGCTTCCCCTTAAGGTGATAACCGAGGGAGGAGAAAAGGACTTTTTAATCAATGTGGATAGCGACAGAATAGACATAAACCTTAAGGTTGACAGAAATCCCCTCAAGATTATCGTTGACCCAGAATACGACCTTTTCAGGCTTCCCCTTAAGGATGAGATACCACCCCTTATATCAGCCATAAAGAATGACCCTGATATGGTCGTGGTCTACCCTGATAGAGAAGCTGAGCTTTACAGGCCCTTGATTGAATACTACAAAAAAAGAGATATTGATGTTTACCCTGACAGCCAGTTCAGGTATGATGCCCTGAAGGAGCACTCCATTTTGATACTTTCGGCTGAAAACCCTGTGGCAAGAATTGCCCTTGATGGTATGGTAAAACCTGTGGGAGATTTTTATCTGAAGGTCTTTCAAAATCCTCTCAATTCAGACAGGGTCATCATGGTGATACATGCCCTCAGCAAAGATACCATTAAGAGAAGCTTTTATAAAATAGGCCATTATGGAAAATACACCACCCTTGCCTTTTCAGAGGGAGCCAATATACTTAAAGAGGTTGATGACTCTGACAGAGGAATTGTCTTTGACCTTCAGGGCGATTTTCAGGCCCTCCGTCCACCAGAGGGTGGAAACATCGCTGATGTGGTCAGAAGTATAAAGGACTCAAGGGTGGTCTATATTGGTGAGGACCACATGAACTACGCCCATCACATTATCCAGTTTGAGATAATAAGAAGGCTTTACCAGTTAAACAAAAACATAGTAATTGGCATGGAGATGTTTCAAAGACCCTTCCAGCCCTACCTTGACCAGTACATATCAGGTGAGATAACCGAAAAGGAGATGCTGAAAAAGACTGAGTACTTTAAACGCTGGGTCTACGACTACAACCTCTACCGCGACATTATTCAGTTTGCAAGAGCAAAGGGCATACCAATAATCGCCCTCAACATAAAGAGGGAGATCATTGACAAGATCTCTTTAAAGGGCATTGACTCCCTTGACGAGGAGGAAAGAAAGCTCCTTCCCTCTGAAATAAGCATGGAAAGCAGTCAGTACAGGAACTATCTCCGTCAGATTTTCTCTCGCCACAGACAGAAAGAGGGAAGAAGCTTTGAAAACTTCTACTTCTCCCAGCTAATCTGGGATGAGACAATGGCAGATTCGGTGGTAAAAACCCTTGACCGTTTCCCTGAAGCCCAGGTTATAGTGCTTGCCGGCAATGGCCATATAAGAAACGCCTGGGGGATACCAAGCAGGGTAAAAAGGCAAAGGGATGTCAGCTACTCAATAGTGGCAACAGCCTCAGAGGGCGGCGAAAACCGTTTTTCAAGTGGCATCGCTGACTTTGTGTTTTACACAGCCTGGACCAGTCCACCCCCATCACCAAGGCTCGGTATATTCATTAAAAAGGTTGAAGGGGGTGTGATGATTGAAAGGGTGAACAAAAACAGCCCTGCCGAAAGGTCAGGTCTTGAAGAGGGTGACCTCATTATGGCCATTGATGGTCAGCCTGTCACAGACATTGATGACCTTAAGATTAATCTTCTTGATAAAAAACAGGGAGAGGAGGTAACCCTCAGGGTTAAAAAAAGCTCTCTCCTCTTTGACAGGGTTGAAGAGGTAAAGGTAATTCTATAGACTAAGCGAGCCTGTCAAACTCTTTTTTAAAATGAACGAGGGTCTCATCATCGTATATACAGAACTCCACCACCTCCAGAGGGCTGTCAGGGTTTTCCTCCAGATACCCCTTTGACTCACCAACCAGTATCCTGGCGCAGCGGTCCTTTGGAAAGCCGAAGATACCAGAGCTTATGGCTGGAAGTGATATGCTCTTAAAACCCTTTGATGAGGCAAGTCTCAGGCTGCTTAAAACAGCATTCTTCAGTTTACTGTCCTCATCTCCCTCACCCATTCTTGGACCTACAGCATGAATTACCGCCTTACAGGGCAGACGCCCTGCTGTGGTGATGGCCGCTGAACCAACAGGCACAAAGCCTATCCTGTCACTTTCTTCCTGTATTACCTCTCCACCTTTACGGACAATCGCTCCTGCAACGCCACCGCCGTGTTTGAGATAGGAGTTTGCTGCATTTACAATGGCATCAACATCCCTTTCGGTGATATCACCCTTAACAAGCCTTAATACCTTGCCATCAACCTTAACCTCTCTTACTAACTCCATAGACACCTCCTGATTGCGGCAGTCCTGTTAATTGCGTTAATTGCGTTCTTTGCGTTCATAGCGTTGATTGCGTTCGTTGCGTTCGTTGCGTT
>CAZIIE010000001.1:4454-29984 GCA_964539375.1 uncultured Nitrospirota bacterium
TAATTGCGTTCTTTGCGTTCATAGCGTTGATTGCGTTCGTTGCGTTCGTTGCGTTTTTCCCTACTCCCTACACGCTACACCCTACACCCTTTTTTACACGCTACCCCCTACACCCTGTCTTTTTACAAAAAATTTACACGATTTGATAACCAATTTACAAGATTATGTGAAACAATAAAACTGTATAGCAGGGTTACCAGTCCTGTAATTTGAGGCTTTTCATAGCCTCGGAAAACAAAAGGGAGGTGTAGTGATGGGACTCAGTAGAAGGGATTTTATCAAGGCCTCCGCAGCAGCCACAGCACTGGCAATGGCTGGACTACCAGTGGACGTAATGGCAGACTCCTCAATCAGGTACGAAAGGGCCCAGTGCAGGTTCTGCGGAACTGGCTGCACAGTTCTTATCGGCATCAAAGATGGCAGGGCAGTGGCAGTTAAGGGTGATGCAGACAGCCCGATAAACTTCGGTCGTCTCTGTATGAAGGGCTACTCCCTACCCCACATCATGTATGGAAAGGACAGGCTCACGCGACCAATGGTGAGGCAATCCGATGGCAGTCTGAAGGAGGTATCCTGGGATGAGGCCCTTGAGCTGATTGCAGACAGATTTGTCCACTACATCAAAAAATACGGAGCAGATTCTGTGGCCTGGTACGGTTCTGGCCAGAACACAACCCAGGAGGCCTTTGCAGCCAACAAGCTCTTCAAGGGAATCATCGGCACAGCTAATGTTGAGGGAAATCCCCGTCTTTGCATGGCCTCTGCAGTTGGTGGCTACCTTAACACCTTTGGTGCAGATGAACCAGCAGGCACCTATGATGACTTTGACCAGGCTGACTGCATCTTCATCATCGGCTCTAATACCGCTGAAAACCACCCAATGCTTTTCCGAAGGGTAATAGACCGTAAAAGCGCCTATCCTGAAAGGGTTAAGGTTGTAGTGGCTGACCCGAGATACACACCCACTGCCAGATATGCTGACCTGCATCTCAAGTTTCGTCCTGGTTATGACATGTATCTACTTAACTCAATGGCCCATGTAATAGTTGAAGAGGGTCTGATAGATGAGCAACACCTGAAGCATTGCACCTTCAGAACAGGCCTTAAGACAAAGGGCAATTTTGTTGATTTCAAGGCCTACAGGGAGTTTCTGAAAGACTACGCCCCTCGGAAGGTTGAACCCCTTGTGGGTGTTCCAGCCTCTGACATCCGTAAGGCTGCTCTCTGGTTTGGAAGAAAGGGATACTCCACCCTCAGCATCTGGACAATGGGTATCAACCAGAGGACAAAGGGTGTTCACCTCAACTGCCAGCTTCACAACCTTCATCTAATCACAGGCAAGATTGGCAAACCTGGCTGTGATTCCCTTTCCCTGACAGGTCAGCCAAATGCCTGCGGAGGCACGAGGGAGCAGGGAGGGCTTACCCATATACTTCCAGGGCACAGGGCTGTGGCAAACCCAAAACACCGCAAGGAGATTGCCGAGATCTGGGGAGTAAAGGAGGAATGGATGCCCAAAAAGCCAACTGGCCCTGCAGTAAATATGTTTATGCGCCTTTCAGAGGGGAAGATAAAGGCAATCTGGATAAACACCACAAACCCTGGGCAGAGTCTTCCCAATGCAGGCAGATACAGAGAGGCTATGAAAAGGGCTTTTACCGTTGTAAGCGATGTCTATCCTACAAGGACAACCGAGCTTGCCACCGTGATACTGCCATCAGCCATGTGGGTTGAGAAGGAGGGAGTGATGGGTCAGACCGACAGGCGGTCTCAGTTCATTCCAAAGGCAATTGACCCACCGGGAGAGGCAAAACCCGACTTCTGGCAGATTGTGGAGGTGGCAAAGAGGATTGCCAGAAAGCTCGGCAGAAAGACCCGTTACAGGGTGATAGACCCGATGACTGGCGAGGTAAAGCGTATTAAGGAGGTCTATGGGCTTGGCTTTGAGACCGAGGAGGAGGCATGGAACGAGTACCGTCTATGCACCCGCGGGCAGGATGTTGACCTCTGGGGTGCTACCTATGAAAAACTGAAGGCCCACGCAGGTGGCATTCAGTGGCCCTGTCCGAGCACCGACTTTGAAAACCGTGGTTCTGCTAAGAGATATATCAGCAAGGCCTATGCCCTTGAGGTCTTTGGAAGGGCAAACAGGAAGTACAAGACAGGCTATGTCACCCTCTACGACCAGCATCTTGAGCAGAAGGGCTACAAAGGCCCAATTAACTACTATGGTCATCACCCCTTTCACAGAGAGGCTGGTGATAAGGCCATTATAAGGGTTCTCAAGGCAGGGCTTGACTATGAGATGCCTGATGCAGAATACCCCTATGTGCTGAACACAGGCCGTGTGATTGAGCACTGGCACACAGGCACCATGACCATGAGGGTAAGGTTGCTAAGAGAGATGAACCCGAGAGCCTATGTTGAGCTTTCTCCCGAGGATGCCAGAGCATTAAAGGTCACAAGTGGTGACAGGCTCAAAATCACCTCAAGGAGGGGAGAGATAGTGCTTCCCGTCTGGGTGACTGACAGAGCAAGACCTGGCATGGTATTTGTGCCCTGGTTTGATGAAAACAAGCTTATCAATCTCCTCACCATTGATGTACCAAAGAGCTGGTCTGGTGCTGGTGAGCCTGACTTCAAGGTCTGTGCTGTTAAGCTTGAAAAGGTATAAAACTCTTAAGGCAGGGGATGGGGTTATCCCCTGCCTTAAAACTCATGGTGATGTATGAAGGTTCCCTTTAGAAAGTCGCTGATACTCATCCTTGGTGTGTTTATATTCTTCACCTCCTGCGTGGAAAAACAGGAGGAGTTTGGCAGAGGGAAAGAGCCCTCAAAGGAGACGGTGAAGGTCACACCAATTGGTGACATAATCAGTTCTCCAGAGAGGTTCAGAGACTCAATAGTTACTCTTTCTGGCACTGCAGAGCCAGGGCTTGCCTTTGAGTTTGTAAACGAGCAGCCCTATCTCTTGAAGGACTCAACAGGTCAGATATGGGTAATCACAAAGGGGATTATGCCCAAAAGGGGTGAATCTGTGATGGTTCAGGGAGCTGTGCAGAGCCCTTACCAGATTAAGGGCAGACAGTATGATGTGGTAATCATTGAGATAAAGAGATTTTAAAATGGCCTGGATAACAAGAAGACAGTTTATCAAGGAACTTAGCGGTCTTTTCTTAGTGGGGTTTTTACCCTTTATGAGAACAGACCTGCTACTCAGACCACCAGGGGCAAGGAGGGACTTTCTTCAGCGATGCATACGCTGTGGAAAGTGTATTGAGGCATGCCCCTATGACAGCATCAGATTTCCTGACATTACCTCTGGTGGGTCCATCTTTACGCCTTACATTGACCCGCTGAAGACACCCTGTTACCTCTGTCAGCAGAGGGGCCCCGATGGAATAGACCGTCCCATAAGCAAATACCTCCGTTGTGGTGATGCCTGCCCCACAGGAGCATTAAAAAGGATTGTAAACACCAGAGAGACCCTCGAAAGGCTACCTGATGAGTTAAAAATGGGTATCTCGGTGATAAACAGAAAGCTCTGTCTTGCCTGGCAGTATGACTCCTGCGGTGAGTGTTATTACAACTGTCCCCTTAAGGACAAGGCACTCAGGGACAGGCCACCAGGGGAGATTATAGAGGGTGCAACCGGCGTAAGACCCTATGTAGACCCAGATTTCTGTGTTGGCTGTGGCATGTGTAACTATGTATGCCCTGTCAAGGAAAGGATTGCTCGCTCCTATATGGACAGGTCTATAAAGCTGAGCTTCTTTGAGGAAAGGTATGCAGCAATGGTCAGAAATGTAATTGGAAGGGCTGGTAATGACCTGAAGCTACCAGCCATAAGGGTTCAGAGGGTGTTTTAGCGATGGCTAAAAGGAATAAAAGAAAATTCAAGGCCCTTTACTTGAGAAGAATAACCCAGCTGATTGTCCTTACAGGGATAATTCTTATCCCCCTTTATTCCCAGAACCCTCTGAGCTGGTCTCCCTCAAGGATTGTCCTTGGCCATCTGCCACCACCGAGGGTATCCCCTGTTACAGGTGATACCTGGGTTTTTTCCTTTAAGAACTTCACCCTTATTCATCCCCTTGCCTTTCTTGACCAGCTTGTATCAACAAAGGCTGTTTATGTCCCTCTTCTGTCTGCCCTTGTGATTCCCCTTGCAATCACCCTTATCCTTGGAAGGGTTTTCTGCTCCTGGCTCTGTCCAATGGGGTTTATCTTTGAGATGAACCAGAGGATAAACACCCTTCTTAAAGGGATAGGTCTGAACCTGAATTTTAAGATTAAGGACTACAGCCTTATAATCTTTGCAATCCTACTTGTTACTGGCTTTTTCTTTGCCCTGCCCATACTCTCTATATTTGACCCTCCCCATCTGCTTGGAAGGGAGTTTATGTTTTTATTTACCCATCAGGAGATAAGCATTACCGGTGGCTTGTTTATCCTTCTCATACTCCTTTTAGAGGCCTTCACCGTGAAGAGACTGTGGTGTAAAAGGCTCTGCCCCTCAGGTGGAGGGCTTAGCCTGCTCGGGTCAAAAAGGATACTTCACATTCAGATGGACAGTGAAGCCTGCACTGGTTGTGAAAGCTGCAATGAGGCCTGCCCCTATGACCTGAAACCAATGGGGCTTGCCGAGGGGAAAGATATTGACTGGTTTAAGTGTGACAACTGTGGCCTCTGTAGGGATGTCTGCCCCACTTCTGCTTTAAGCTATCAGCTGGGAAGAAGAAAAACATCTATGAATAAAACTTGAGATAAAGGAGGTGGAAAAATGGCAATAGCTGGTGCAGTGGTTGTTCCAATGAAAAAGGAGGTTGAACCACTGATTATTGACAGGCTCAATGCCCTTGGGAAGGTTGATGTCCTCAGGGCAGGTCCAAAGGGCATAGCAGTGGTGCTTGAGGCAGAAAGTCCGAGGGCATTGAAAAGACTTTCAGAGGATATCAATAGCTGGAAGGAGGTGATAGAGTTCGAACTGGTCTATTTTAACTGGGAGGAGACATAGGGATTTCAGATTTAACTGGCTCAAGGTTAGTGGCTAATAGTTGAGGCAATAGGCGTGAGGTAATGGAAAAAAGCTGAAGCGGTGAGTGGTTAAAAAGGAGCGGGAATCGGAAATCAAAAGAAAAAATCTGGAATTTGTTCAGGATTTAGAATTTAACCCAAGGAGGTGTTTATGAAGAGGTTTCTAATAATCATTGCTGGTCTGCTGATTATGGGCAT
The DNA here is from genome assembly GCA_964539375.1 of uncultured Nitrospirota bacterium. GTDB lineage: Bacteria > Nitrospirota > Thermodesulfovibrionia > Thermodesulfovibrionales > JdFR-85 > JAADIE01. The sequence continues at coordinate 9,690 of CAZIIE010000001.1, forward strand.
GCTTTGCCCCCAGATAGTCAGGGCAGAAAACCCAACAGACCCCTGCATTAGCTGTCATGATACGGTTACACCTGGTATCGTAAAGCAGTGGCATGAGAGCAAACACAGCAAGGTAGGCGTAAAGTGTTATGTCTGTCACAAGGCGAAGGAGGATGACCCTGCTGGTTTTGACCACAACGGCTACAGGGTGACAGCCCTCGTAACTCCCAAGTACTGTCAGAGCTGCCATCCGAAACAGGTTGAAGAGTTTAAAAACAGCCTGCATGCGGTTGCTGGCTTTTTCTCCCTGTCCTCCTATGCCATCCAGTCAGGCGAAAGTGTCACAGAGGACAACATAACCGTTGGTATGAACAAAAATTACAAGACCAACTTTTCAAGGGAATCAGCAGAGGCAGGCTGTCTGCACTGCCATGGCACAGTGATAAAGGCTGGCAAGGACGGAAAGCTCATCAACTGGCCAAATAACGGCATGGGCCGTTTTAACCCTGACGGCAGCGTTGGCACCTGCACTGCCTGCCACACCAGACATGCCTTCAGTGTGGCAGAGGCACGCAAGCCCGAGGCCTGTGGACAGTGTCATCTTGGCCCAGACCACCCACAGATTGAGATTTACGAGGAAAGCAAACACGGTGCACTCTATGCTGCAAAGGGTGAAGACTGGAACTGGAATGTGCCTCCAGAGCAGTGGGGCCCCGAGGATATTGAGGCTCCTACCTGTGCAACCTGTCACATGAGTGGTTTTGGTGGTGCAGTTCCATCAACCCACAATGTCAGTGCAAGGCTTAAGTGGGAACTGGAGCCAGCCTTCTCCTGGCCAACAGAGAAGAAGTATCTAACTGGTAAGGCAAAGTTCAGCGTTGACCCTGATATTGCAAGAAGGTACGAAAAACTCTACGGTCTCCCTGAAGGCTCATTGTCCAAGGTTGGAACCGGTAAGCCCAATCCCTTTGGTATAGCTAAGAAGTTCGCTCCTGATGTGTATAATGCCTATGTGGGCCCTGGAAAGTGGTTTGAAAAGGGCGATACCAGATATGATGCCCTCAAAGGTGCTGCAAGGCGTTCACCTGAGGCAAAGAGGGCTGATATGGAGAAGGTCTGCACCCAGTGCCACTCATCCTCATGGGTTAAAGGTGAACTTGCCAAGGCAGAAAAGGTGATTGATGTATACAATGCAGTTGCCCTTGCAATCAAGAAGAAATACTATGACCCCATCAAGAAGGAAAAACTGGACAGCAATATAAAGTTTAATGGAAAGAGCGAGGTTGATACCCTGTGGCATGAGATATGGCACCACGAGGGAAGACGCTGGAGGATGGGTGCCTTCATGCAGGGGCCTGACTACGAGCACTGGCATGGTTCTTACGAGATCACCGTTGATGGTGCTGAGATGGCAAACTGGCTTGATGACCTGAGGACAAGGAAGGCAATCAAGGAAAAACTGAACATCAAGTAGTATCAGCTCAGGAGGGAAGGGTTCAGCCCTTTCCCTCCTGTTTTTTATTGAACTTATATCCCACGCCTGGAACGGTCAGTATATACTCTGGCTCAGAGGGGTCTTTTTCAATCTTCCTTCTCAGATGCTGGACATGGACATCTATCACCCTTGACCAGGAGTATATCTGGGAGCTCTTCCAGAGAGACTTCTTTATAAAATCTCTCGTAAGCACCTTTCCCTGGTTTTCCATCAAAAGGGCAAGAAAATCAAACTCCTTTGGTGTAAGATAAACCTCCTTTCCTCTTACCATGACAGTGCGGCTACTGTAGTTGAGGGTGATATCACCAGCGGTTATCTCGGATTCCTCTTCAGGTCTGTATCTGCGAAGACAGGCCTTAATCCTTGCAATAAGCTCCAGGGTCTCAAAGGGTTTCACTATGTAATCATCGGCTCCGCTTTCAAGCCCTATTACCTTGTCGGAGACCCTGTCACGGGCAGTAAGCATTATAACAGGTATCCTGTACTGCCTCCTAAGTTTACGGCAGAACTCAATACCGTCTCCATCAGGCAAGATTAGGTCAAGGATTATCAGGTCAGGAAGCCCCTCCTTGAGCCTGTCCTCAGCCTCCTGACAGTTGGATGCAGTCTCAACTACAAAGCCGTTTAGCTCAAGATTTGCCTTAAGCACTCTGAGTATATCAGGGTCGTCATCAATGGCCAGTATCCTGTTATTCATTTTTCCTTCTTAATCCTTGGTATCTTAAAATAAAAGGTGCTACCCTCTTTCTGGTTCAGCAGACCTATTTCACCATTATGAGCCTCTATTATGCTCTTACAGATAGACAGACCAAGGCCTGTTCCACCCCTTGGACCCTTTACGAACTTGTCAAAAATACGCTCTTTCAGGGAAGAGGGGATGCCAGGGCCATTATCACTTATCTTTACCACAGCCCAATCACCAGAGCAGTAACCTTCAACCTTAACACGACTGCAGGCAGGACAGTGCTCCAGTATGTTACCAAGAAGGTTGTTAAGAACCTGCCTGATCCTGTCCTCATCAGCATGAACAAGAATCGGCCTTTCAATCTCTGTCTCTACACTAATTGACCGCTCATTAAAAAGGGGTCTGAACGAATTAATAGTATCATCAATTGTGCCTGCAAGGTCAAGGTCGCTAAACTCCATATCAAGCCTTCCACTTTCAATCTTTTCCAGGTCAAGAGAGCATTCTACCATCTTGATAAGCCTCTGGGTGTTGCTCCTTATAATCTCCACAAAGTTCCTCATCTCTTCATCCTTTAGCCTCTGGGGAGGTGACTGGGTGGATAGTCTCGTATGGAGATAATCAACCGCTCCCTTTATTGAGGTAAGGGGGGTTCTTAACTCATGGGAGATGTTTGAAATGAAGTCAGACTTTCTCTGGCTTAACTGTCGGTAAAGTCTGTTTGCCTCAAGAAGTTTCTGGTTTGTCCTCTGTAACTCCTGGGTGGCCTCTTTTATCTTATCCTTCAGACTGCTGTGATATTGCTGAATCTCCTCTGCCATCTTCTGGAAGGCCCTGTAAAGTTCACCTATCTCATCCTCAGCCATGAGGCTTCTTTCATCAAGTCTGCTCTCAGGATAACGGGATATCTGTTTTTTTAGCTTCACAATAGGACTGATAGCCATTGCTCTTATGGAGAAAAAGAGTATAGCCAGCAATAGAAAGGATATAATAAGCCCTGCCACAATCATCTCCCGATTAAGCCTTGCCATTTTTTTATAGAGATGTTCAACAGGCAGGGTTACACTGATGCCACCTCTCACTGAACCAAGCCCATAACCAGGATGGCAGGATATACAGGCTGACTCAACATATAAGGGCGCAATATAACGATAATATCTTGCCCCATCCACATATTCTATCTTTGACAGTTCATCAGCCTCTCCTCTTTCAAACATCCTCAATGCCTTTCGCTCAAACTCATCGGGGGCATTGGCAGGGTTAACCAGTTTAAGGCTCGTAATGTGAAACCAGTAAAGGCCCTCCTGTTTAGAGTATTCGGAAAGCTGTCGGGTTACATAGGCAGGGTTTTCCTTGATATATCTCTTTCCTGAGACATCCATTATCTCGCTGTCTTTTAGATAGATGTTCTTCTTTACCCAGGGCAGCTTCTCCACAAATATCCCGCCATGGTCTGCAACCCATCTCCTTGTAAGGACAATCTGCTTAAAGAGTATCTTTGCCTGGGACTGAACCTGCTCCATAAGAAGCGATTCCTGTCTGCTTTTTAGAAAGTAGAAGGCAACCGAGAGGGTGAAAAATAGCAAAAGGGCACAGATTATCAACACCTTCAGGCTGAGACTCTTTTTAATATATCTTAAAGGGTTCATTGTTTCATAAGATACCAAGCTCTAAATTTATTATATAACAAAAATAGCTTTCTTTAAAGTTACAATTTACAGGTCATCAGGTAATCTTCTTAAACAATAAGAGCCCTCTCAGTTGATTCTGAGGAGAAAACATCCCGTTGGGTGGATTATTTTTAAGGCATGTTAGCTCTTCGCTCCATTTAGTAACCTCTTGAAGGTCTCCTCTGAAGGATGGTCCTTTGTGATGAGGCTGAAAATGAGGATTGCCAGAGAAGAGAACACAAACCCGGGCAAAAGTTCGTATACATCAAAGATACCACCAGAGAGGTTCTTCCAGACAACAACCGTGATGGCCCCTGTAAGTATCCCTGCAAGGGCCCCTGCACGGGTTGTCCTCTGCCAGTAAAGACCGAACAAAAGCACAGGACCAAAGGATGCACCAAGGCCAGCCCATGCATAGGCCACAATAGTGAGGACCCTGCTTTCAGGATTTGAGGCAATCCAGAGGGCAAAAACTGCCACCAGAAGCACCGACACACGGCCCACCCAGAGTTGTTCCTTCTCAGTGGCATCAGGCTTGAGCAGTCTTCTATAAAAATCCTCAGAGATTACGCTTGCAGAAACCAGAAGTTGGGAGTCCACCGTGCTCATAATGGCGGCCAGGATGGCTGCAAGGAGTATGCCTTCCAGAACAGATGGAAATAGGGCCTGCACCTCTTTTATAAAAACTGTTTCAGGGTTTTGAAGTGGAGTACTGAAGAAGGCAATACCACCAAGACCTATAAACATTGCCCCGTAAAGACAGAGGACCATCCAGGTCATGGCCACCAGTTTTGCCTTTGGGATCTCCCTCTGAGTGCGAACTGCCATAAAACGGGCCAGTATATGGGGCTGTCCAAAGTAGCCAAGCCCCCATGCCATCAAGGATGCAATCCCAAGCACATCAAGGCCTGCCAGTGCATTAGTGTATTCCTGTTTTTTGGTTGAAATAATTGCAAGGGTCTCTGAAGGTCCCCCTTTCATGGCAATAATAGTTACAGGCACAGCCAGAAGGGCCAAAAGCATTAGAGAGCCCTGAAAGAAGTCTGTCCAGCAAACAGCAAGAAACCCACCGAGAAAGGTATAGGAAATTATCACTGCCGCCCCTACCCAGAGGGCGGTCTGGTAGTCAATGCCAAAGGTGTTTTTAAACAACACCGCACCACCAACAAGCCCTGCTGCGGTATAAATGCCAAAAAAGAGCATTATAGCAAGGGCTGACAGAAGCCTCAAGGAGTGGCTTCTGTCATTAAAACGATATTCCAGAAAATCAGAGATGGTAAGGGCATTTCCTGCCCTTTCTGTAAAGGTCCTGAGCCTCGGGGCAAGAAACTGCCAGTTCAGATAGGCACCTATGGTAAGCCCTATGGCAATCCATATCTGATTAAGCCCTGAGGCATAAACCGCCCCTGGTAGCCCGAGCAGAAGCCAGCCACTCATGTCAGAGGCGCCCACACTCAAGGCGGCCACAAAACTTCCAAGTCTTCTTCCACCAAGTATATAATCGCTAAGGTCCCCTGCCTTGCGGTAAAAGAGGACCCCTATAAAAAGCATCCCCAGAAGATATACCAGGAAGGTCAAAAGGACAGTGATATTCATCCTTTCTTTGTCTCCCTTATAAAGGTAATAAAAGAGAGAATTACTACCGCTGGCATGGGCACTGTAAGAAGTATTAAGGTTATCATGTCAATTGAATGGCCCATAACTCTTCAGTCCTCCCTGGATTTCTATATATTAAAGACCTTCAACCTTGATATTTGTCAAGTGCTGAAGTGCCAGAGCACGGAAGTGCTGAAGTTAAAACACTGTCTCATGCTCTATCTCTTCTTTCACTTCCGCTCTTTGGACTTCCGCTCTATGTTGGTTTCAATTCCTCATAGGTAGGCTCCAAACCAGTCTCCTCCTGGGTTATCTTCTTCGCCATTTTCCATGCTTTCAATTTCTCAAAAGATCAAAGATATTTCACTGACAGAATAATGACCTAACAAGGCCCCATTTCACGGGCAAGTTTTTTGAGCTAACAAGAGGGGTGTTACAGACAGAAAATATGATCTAATGCGGGGTGTTGACATAGGGATATTGTTTAGGGTATATTAAAAGTGACCCGTCTCCGCCCCCTCGAGATTGGGTCTCCTCAACCGGCCCCAACTCTTTCCCTCCGGGGTTGGGGCCCCTCCTTAAATACCTTAATAAAGCTTCAGTTTAGATATTTCCATTGAATTTTATCCCTCCTCACAGAGGGTTTTCACCTTATCAAGAACCGTATCAGCCTCCTTTACATTTAGCTTTTCCACAACCACCCTGTCAGCAAGGACACCAAGCAGTTTTCCAGGAAGTTCATACTCAATCTGGACGGTCAGTTTAGTCTTTTTGTCATCACCGTCAAAGAGATAGGTTTCGGTGATGGGAAACTGCCCCTCCATGACCATCTTGAACCTACTGTTTTTTTCATACTCAAGCACCTTTCCCTTACCTTTAAAGTCCATGCCAAGCATACGATAGGTCCAGTCAAAGGTTGTCCCTGCCTTTATGGGAATGTCGCTAACATTTTCAACTGCGATCAGACTCGTTACATATCGTGTCCAGTTTTCAGGACTTGCTACAAAGTCAAAGACCTTTTCTAAGGGTGCATTAACCTCTACCGACCTCGTAATTACTGCCATTTTACTCCTCCTTTCTCTGGGAATCCCCAGAATAAATAAATTTAAGTTACTAAGTTATTAAGTTATTAGGTTATTAGGTGGTTTTTTTGATATTCAAATCCTAACCTATAACCCATTACCTATCGCCTCCACCTTAAAGCCTATGTTTCCTCTTAAATCTTAAATCTTAAATCTAAAATCCGAAACCCGAAATCCCTTACCCCCTTCCCTTCCAGCGGTTATAGAGGTCGTTGTCAATGCCCATCTGGTCCAACAACTTTCCGACAATAAAATCAATCATGCCCTCCATATCCCTTCTTCCGTGATAAGCCCCAATAACTGGCGGGACAATCCTGACCCCGATTCTTGCAAGCCTCAACATATTCTCAAGGTGAATAGCACTGAGAGGTGTCTCTCTGGGACATATTACAAGGGGCCTTCCCTCTTTAATGGTCACATCAGCAGCCCTTTCAATCAATGCACTGGCATAGCCAGCGGAAACAGCGGAGAGGGTCTTCATGCTACAGGGCACTATAAACATCCCGTCAGTACGAAAGGAGCCGCTTGAAAGGGGTGACCAGAGATTACTGTTGGGATGAACGGTGAGGTTATCGTTATTAACATCCATTGAATACCTGCTTTTCAGGAATTTCAGTAGCTCATCCTTTATCTTTCCCCCTGTATTAAAACCAGCCTCATCAGCCATTATCGGAAGGGCTGATTCAGAAAACACAACATGGACCTCATGCTCAACTGAAAGAACCCCTATCAGCCTGAGCCCAAGCTCAACCCCTGTTGTTCCTGTTACAGCTACTATTAATCTCCTTCTGGCCATCCATACTCCTTTTTAGCCCCCATCACGGAGGGCCCGTTAGCATCTTCACAGGCTGCTTGCCACTATCTGATTTGTAATAGCAGAAACTATATGGCAGTGGATACTGACACCCTCTTTGTTAAGGCTTTGCTCTGTTTTCTTCTTTGCCCTGTGGCATACTCTTCTTAGAACCTCAAACCTCTTTCCATAGTAAAGGAAGTGAAAGAGGTCATCCACATCAGACTTTCTAAAGGGTACCAGCTCCTCCTCCTTCAGGCCAAGGGACTTCAGGGTATAAAAAAGCTCACCTCTATCTAATTCCTTTGAGCCCATTGCAAAGCCGAGTATCCACCTCCAGGAGCCAACAAGGTGAACCTTTATTGCACCAGCCTTCAAAACATCCTTCAGCAACTTAAAGGCATCACCATCAGCAACTATGTAGTTTTCGGAAGAAAACCTGAATAGTCCCCTGTGGGCTTCCCTGCACAGCTCATCCTCAGATATAACAACCTCATGTTTTCCGCCTGTGGTTATTTCACAGGAAAGTGACAAGCTACTCCTCCCCCCTTTTTCTCAATAGACTTACAGCCTCTATATGATAGGTCTGGGGAAACATATCAACAAGCCTGACCGATTCAACCTGATAGTGGGAGGAAAGCCTGTTCAGGTCTCTGGCAAGGGTGGAGGGGTTACAGGAAATGTAAATTATCCATTCAGGTAAAAGCTCTATGGTCTTCTTTAATGCCTCCTTCGTCATACCGGTCCGGGGCGGGTCGGCAATCACCATGTCAACCCTCTTTTTCACAAGCAGTGATTCCACCTTCCTGTTTTTGAACTTTACATTCTCTATTTCATTGTATCTAATGTTAAAAAGGGCATCCTCAAAGGAAGAGGGGTTTTCCTCAGCAGCAACCACCTCCTTAACAAGCCCTGAGACAGCTAAGGAGAAGTTTCCTCCACCAGCATAAAGGTCAAGCACCCTTTCAGGTGAAAGGTTTTCAACCACATCACAGACCATCTGGACAAGCCTGTTGTTTAAAGTCCAGTTGCTCTGAAAGAATGAGCCACAGCTGACAAAATAAAAGATATCCCTGAGCATAAGGCAGACCCTTTGCTCACCCTCCACCACTGTTCCATTAAGATAAACCCCTGAAACATTCCTTATCTGGAGGAGTTCTCTCAGAAAAGCCCTGTCCACTGCCCTTCCCCTAACATCAACTGCCAGTGTATCACCACTTATAACATGTATCTCCCTTACGCCCTGGGGAATCCCCATTGACCTGACCTGCCCTATCAGGTCGTTTATCTCACTTTGCAACAAAAGGCACCGCTCAAACTCCACCACCTGATGAGACAGGGGTCTATAAAAGCCTATCCTGCCCTGCGGGCTAACCTTAAACTGGGCTCTTCTTCGGTAATACCAGGGGTTGCCCAGAAGGGGTGCATCAAGCTGAAGGTCAAGTTTTCCAATCCTTTTAAGGCAGTCAAGAAGGATTTCCTCCTTTATCCTGACCTGCCTGGGATAGGAAATATACTGATAATGACATCCCCCGCAAAGGCCAAAAACAGGACATTCAGGGCTGGTTCTGTCTTCAGACCTCTGAAGTATCTCCACTGCATCAGCTATTGAATAGTCCCTCTTTTTCTCCACAATCTCAGCCTGCACAACCTCACCTGGGATTGCTCCACGAACAAAGACTGTTCCATCCCCCTTTGCAAGGGAGTATCCTCCATAAAGTGGTATAAGTGTCTCAAGGGTCATCACTGTTTACTCAGCAGCCTCCTTATGGTCTCCTTCAACTCTGTAGTATCAGAGGACTTAACCACATAGGCCTCAGATGCCCATACGGCAAAGTCATCCCTGTAATCATAGGCGGTTGACATGATAATGGGAAGCCTTGGTTTTTTCTCCTTCATCTTCCTCAGCACCTGTATGCCGTCCATGTCAGGCATTAGTATATCAAGGGTAACCAGATCAGGTTCAACCTCATCAAAAAGCCTCAACGCCTCCTCTCCAGAGCTTGCAACCACCACCGTGTAACCTTCCTCTTCAAGCTCTTCCTTGTAAAGCATTCTTATTGCAGGGTCATCATCAACTACCAGTATCTTCATTTTGCACCCCCTTAATATTAAAATTCTAAATTCTAAATTCTAATTTCTAATTTCTAATCAAATTCTGAAACCGATTTAACAAACTCTCTTTCAAGACAACAAACGCTATCATCTCAATAAACAAAAATTAACCACTTCACCCCATCACCACTTTACCAATACACCAATAGACCAATCAACCAATCCCCTTTTATTATACCCCTTTTTCTCTCAGAGGGAGGGTAATTTTGAAGGTTGTGCCCTCTCCCTTTTTGCTATAGACATCTATCTTACCATTGTGCTCCTCCACAATCCTGTGGGTAATGGCAAGCCCAAGCCCTGTGCCTTCAATCTTTGTGGTAAAGAAGGGGTCAAAGATAAAGGGCATGTCCTTTTCATCTATACCAGGGCCATTGTCCTTTATCTCAATCACCCCTAATTCGTCTTCTTTGTAGGTTTTGCAGTCTATTCTTCCTCCCTCTTCAAGCACAGCAATAGCATTACTTATGATGTTTATCAAAGCCTCCTTAATCCTGTGGGGGTCAACATAGAGCTCCAGCGGGTCATGATATTGTCTCTCAACAATTATACCCTTTTTCCTTATCTCGTTATTAAACAGAGAGAGCACCTCCTCCAGTATATCAACTCCTCTGACCTCCTCCCTTTTTATCCTCACCTCTTTAACAAAGCTCAGTATATCCCTCAGAATCTCCTCAAGCCTTGTCACCTCCCTTGTTATAATTGATGCATATTCCTTTAGATTGCCATCCAGTTTTTTTTCAAGTCTTCTTGAAAAACCGCCAATTGAAACCAGGGGGTTTCTAATCTCGTGGGCAACCTTTGCAGCAACCTCACCAAGGGAGGCCATACGCTGGGAGGTAGCAAGTTTTTCACGGAGCTTTTTAAGCTCACTTATATCCCTCACGATATGCACAGTGCCAAGAAAGTTACCTGCTGTATCAAATAGAGGTGAGGTGGATGTGAGAAAGGTTCCTCCCCTGTAGGGGTCTTCAAACTCTTCTATGTAGGCCTTTCTGTTCTGCACAGTCTTATGATGGGGGCACTTCTCATAGGGTTTGTCCAGACCATGAAACACCTCATAACACTTTTTCCCTATTATCTCCTCCTTTGGAAGCCCTATTTTTTCCACCACAGCCCTGTTTATATTCCTGATAGTGTAGTCCTCGGTTGTAATGTAGAGAAGGTCAGAAATGGATTCAAAGATGTTCTCAAGCTCTGCCTCAGCAAGCTTTACCTTCTCAAAGAGCCTTGCACTTTCTATTGCAGAGGCTACCTGGTCAGCAAAACCTGTTAAAAACTTGATGTCCTCATCTGTTATTGGTTTACGGTTAAAGTAATTGTCCACCCATATGGCACCAATCACCTTATCTCGGGATATCAGGGGGACGACCGCATAGTCCTCTGACCCGAGCTGCTGGATTATTACAGGGTCAGCAAGGGGGTTTTCCCTGGCAGATTTGATAATCATCGGTCTTTTTTCCCTTACCGATAAAGCCATGGCAGTCTGGGTGGTCTGGACATCAAGCTCAATACCTGTGCTTAGTCGGTCAAGAAAGGAATCCTTTCTCAAGGGTCCCATCTCTATCTCTTTCAGTAGCTCGGGCAGGGACTTCTTTTCAATGGATAGTCTCTCCCAGACCTGCCAGGCCTCCTCTGCTGATGAGGGGCCAACCCCCATACTGCCTTTAAGCACATGTTTTTCTTCATCATAGAGAAAGAGAATCGCCCTGTTAAAGCCAAGGCCGTCACTCATTGTAACAGCAGTGAGCACCATCCTCAGCAGCCTGTCAAGCTCAAGGGTGCTTCGCATTGCAGAGCTAATGAAAAAGAGTCTTGAAAGCTCCTGATTCCTCCTTATCAACTCTTTCTCAACCTTCTTCTTTTCAGATATATCCCTTGATATCCCACTTATCCCGATAACCTCACCGGTGGCATCCTTTATCGGTGACAGGGTGAGGCTTACCTCTATTATCTTTCCATCCTTTCTCCTTCTCAGGGTCTCAATATCCTTCAGGGTCTCACCCTTTTTTATCCTTTCCATATATTGCCGCTCGGTATCCATGAGGAAGTCAGGGATAAAGGGCAGAAATGAACCAAGGGCTTCCTGCTCGGTGAAACCGTATATCCTTTCAGCCCCTTTGTTCCACTGGGTTACGATACCGTTAAGGTCTGTTGTTATAATGGCGTCTGCCGAGTTGTCTATTATGCTTTCAAGATAGTCCTTGGTCTGGGCAACCTCTTTATAAAGGGAGAGTATCTCCTCCTGGTATAAAACCCTGTCGGTAATATCCTGAATCAGGACAACTACCTCCTGAACATTACCCTCTTCGTCCTTTACAGGATAGGAGCTTAGCTCAGCATAATTTGCTCCCCTCGTCTGGGTTATCACATTGTAATCAGCGGTCTCAAAGGTCAGCTTAGCAACACAGTGGGGACAGATAAGTCCCTTTTCATGAAACACCTCAAGGGCACTTCTTCCTATTACCTCCTCAGGCTCTTTCTGAAGCAGGTCAAGCACATAACGGTTTACAGAAAGTACCCTGTAGTTTCTGTCCAGTGTTACAATGCCGCTCTGGACTGTCTCAAAGAGGAGGTCAAGCCTCTTTTTTGCCTCCTGGGTCTCTCTCTCCTTCTGAACCTGCATCTCAAAGAGTCTTGCCTTCTCAATGGCAAGGGATATTATTGAACCAAAACCCTCGGTTGTCTTCAGGTCCTCGCTGTCAAAGGGTATAATCTCACCTGTTGGGGTCTTTTTGTCATAGAGACCCACTGTGCCTATAATCTCTCCACCTATCCTCAGGGGCACACAGATGGCTGAATGAACATCAAGCTCGGGAACCCTCAACTCTTCAGGCGCCTCCCTCATATTCTCCACAAGGATTGCCTTACCTGTTTCTGCAACCTTTCCAGCCAGACTATCACCAACCATGAGCCCCATCTTCTTTATTACCTCCTCTGGCACCCCATAGTAGGCCTTAACAGCAAGTGAGCCGTCAGGCTCTTTCATCCTAATAATGCAGCCCCTGGCTCCAATCAGACGGGTAACCTCATGGGCAACCTTATTTAAGAGCTCGTCAAAGTCAACCACCGTGGTAAGGGCGCTTGATAGCTCATACAAAACCGATATCTTCTTTAACTGTTTCCTTGTTGCATTGTAAAGCTCGGAATTGGTGATGATGGTGCTTATAGTATTGGAGAGTATATTGGCTATATTTTTTTCTGACTCTTTAAAGTCACGCTCATGCTCACAGGCAAGGACAATACATCCGATTGTTTTTGAGTTTCTCTGAATGGGTGAGACCAGAGCAGAGGGAATCGGCCTTTTAAAGAAAGAGACCTCCACACCAAAACGGTTTTTTACCTTCAACTGTCCCCTTTCAACACCAAGGAAGTGTCTGTTCAGAGACAGCTCACTCACAAAGACCTCTCCGTTCTTATTTGATGCCCTTCTTCTAAGGCTCTTAAGCTCTTCATCAATCAGATACACAGCCACATAGTCAAAGTCCATTCTCTTTGAGATGTTGTCCACAAAGGACTTCAAGGCCTCATCAAGCACTATCTTTGTGCCAGCAATCTTTGTTACATCAAAAAGGAGTTCAACCTCCTGAAGCCTTGCCTTAAGTTTCTCCTCCGACTCTATCAGTCTGTTAAAGACCCTGGCAAATCTACCAGCAATCTGTCCAAACTCGTCCTTCCTCTTTAAGGCCTCAAGTCCCTTTATCTCCTCTGCCTCAGCCGCTTCAGTAATTTTCAGTATCTCCCTGAAGGGGTCGTGGATTGACCTCTTTATTATCAACAGTAAGACCAGAAGGGAGAGGAAGGAAAAGGATATTATCAGGTAGGCATAGAAGCTAACCTTCTGCTTTATCTGTTCTGAGCTTTTAAGCACCCTGTTTATATTGTGTATGGAGAATATCTCCAGCTCCTCAATATCATTCAGCAGGGCTATCTCTCTGTCATCAAAATCCCTTACATCAAAGAATACGGTTCTGCTCATCCTGGGATTTTCGGTTTCTATGATGGTCTTTGCAATTCGTCCTATCTCCTTAAAATCATTCTCAACCCTTTTTATAACATCCTCGGGAGGGTTGTATCTTTTTATCTCATCCAGTCCACTGGTGAGAGTCTTTACCTTTTTGTAATAGCCTCTTTTGTAAATCTCTTTACCTGTAAAGGCCCACCCCTTAACATCCTTGGAAAAGGCAATGATGTCACTTTTCATTCTCTCTATAGAGCTGTGTATATCCGATGCCCTTCGTATCATACTTAGACTGCGGTCTATCTCATTAAACACAAAGGTGGTGCCAGCAGTAAAAAGCCCTATAAGGGTCAGAAATAGCAGAAAAAAGAGTATCAGTTTTTTCCTTATACCCATAACTTAATTCCTTATCGCTCCTTCATACAACTGTATGTATCTCAAAGCCGAGTCCTTCCAGCTAAACCTCTCTCGCATAGCAGAAGTGATTATCCTTCTCCATCTTGCCTTTAAGTAAAAAACCACAAGAGCCCTTTTTATTGCCTCTCTGAAGGCAGAGCCATTGTAGTCATCAAAGACAAATCCTGTACCCTGGTCCGATGCAGGGTCATAGTCCTTTATGGTATCGGCAAGTCCTCCTGTTTTTCTCGCCACAGGTATTGTGCCGTATCTAAGGGCAATGAGCTGCACCAGTCCACAGGGTTCATAACGGGATGGCATGAGGATGATGTCTGAGCCAGCATAGACCATGTGGGCAAGGGGCTCGTTAAAGCCTATCCTGAGGGCAAGCTGACCATTAAACTTCCTTAACCTCTTGTTAAGCCCCCTCTCAATAGCAGGCTCTCCCTCACCAAGGATTACCATACTGCAGCCCTGCTCAATGATAAAGGAGAGGTTTTCCTCAAGAAGCTCAATACCCTTCTGGCCTGTAAGCCTTCCCACAAAGGATACAAGAGGTCTCTGCCTTTTATGTCTAATTCCGAGCTCTTTAATTAATGAAAGTTTGCAAAGCCCCTTTCCTCTCAGATTTTTCTCTGAGTAATTTGTGTATATGTACGGGTCTGTCTCCGGTGACCAGACCTCGTAATCAATGCCGTTTACAATCCCGTAAAGGACATCCCTCCTCTTTAACAAAACACCATGAAGACCGGCACCATACTGCTCGGTCAGTATCTCCCTTGCGTAGTTTTCACTTACCGTGGTGATAAGGTCACTGAATAGTATCCCGCCCTTCAGATAATTAACCTTTCCATAGAACTCAACATACTCAGGCGTAAACTTCTTCTCATCAAGTTCCAGATACCTCAATGCCCTTTTATCAAAGATGCCCTGGTATCCCAGATTGTGAATGGTCAGAACGGTCTTTATACCCTTCAGAAACTCATCACCCTTGAAGCTGTTTTTAAGAAAAACCGCGATAGGAGCAGCCTGCCAGTCGTGAAGATGAAGTATATGGGGCCTCAGGCCGAGCTTTTTCAGCGCAATAAGCACCGCCTTGGAGAAAAAGGCAAACCTGAGGTCATTGTCCTCATAATCACCGTTGTAGCCATAAAGGCCATCCCGATAAAACAGGGTCTCATTGTAAATAAAATAGGCATCATTGCTCCTGAACACCCTTGCAGTATAGTGTTTTCCCGATAGGGTTACATCAAACTCAAGCTCGGTAGAAGCTATCCCCCTTGCAGGCACACCCTTGTAATAGGGGAGCATAAGGGACACATCAATCCCCTGTTTCTTCAACTCATCATAAAGTGCCCTGGTAACATCTGCAAGTCCCCCGGTCTTGCAGTAGGGCACACACTCAGAGGCTACTAATATAACTTTCATGGTCTTTTAAACACAGGATAGCCCATCTAACTTACTCCCTATTCCCTACCCCCTACTCCCTATTTTATATCTCCACCTCTCTCATGTACCTTGCTGCCTCCTCAGGAGGTGTCGGGTTTATGTAAAAGCCTGAACCCCATTCAAAGCCTGCTATCTTGGTCAGCTTGGGCATAATCTCAATATGCCAGTGATAGTATTCGTTCTCCTCATCATTAAAGGGTGAGGTATGGATAATATAGTTATAGGGCGGAACATCAAGGAGCTTGTCCAGCTGTTTTAACACCCTCTGAAGCACCTCAGCAAGGGAGGAGAACCCATCATTGTCAAGGGGCCTGTAGAAGGACTCGTGTTTTTTAGGCAAAATCCAGGTCTCAAAGGGTGCCCTCGGTGCATAGGGTGCAAGGGCAATATAGTTTTCATTTTCACAGACTATCCTTTTTTCCTCTTCAAGTTCCTGATTGATTATGTCGCAGAATATACAGCGTTCCTTTAAATCGTAATAATTCCTTGAAGAGTTTAGCTCCTCCTTAACAAGCTTTGGAACAATTGGCAGGGCAATCAACTGGCTGTGGGTATGCTCAAGGGATGCACCTGCAGCCTCACCTTCGTTTTTGAATATTAGAACATACTTAATACGGGGGTCATTTTTCAGGTCTCTCAGCCTTTGATGGTATGCCCAGAGGACATTTTCCACAGCCTGTCTTTTCATCGTGGCGAGGGAGCTAAGATGGTCAGGTGACTCAATGATAACCTCATGGGCTCCCACTCCGCTCATCTTGTCAAAAATACCCTCACCAAGTTTTACAAGTTCGCCATCAACCTGAAGGGCAGGAAACTTATTTGGCACAACCCTCAACGACCATTCAGAGGGGTTTTCTGAACCATCCCTTCTTATAGCCATTATCTCCTGGGGTGTTGTATATTCATTGCCAGGGCAAAAGGGACAGAAACCTGACACCCTTCTTTTGTGAGAGGGAGAGGCAAAATCAGAAGGTCTCTTTCCCCTTTCAACCGATATGATTACCCATCTTCCGATTACAGGGTCCTTTCTAAGCTCTGGCATATATTCCTCCTTTTTCCTGTGTCTATTTCTATTAAAGGCCCTAAACTTAATAACCTGATTATAGTTCTCACCGATTATCTTCGGCCAGATATTTCCAGTTCTTAATTATTTTACACCTTTTTATGTAACTGTTCAAAAATTTTTTATTCTCAAGGCCTTACACCTCATTACCGAACACCCCTCATGATGCTTTGGTAAAAGCAACGCGGGATAGGTTAAAATATTTTACAGATAAACCTTCTTCAAGGCGATAAGAGCTCAAGATAATTATAAAAGGAGTGATAGATGTCCAGCAAAGAAAGAAAAAAGAAAAAGATAAACATTGAGGCTGTGATTTTCCCCCTGTTTCAGAACAACAACGACCTTTCTGGCTTACCTGAAGAGGTGTCAGCCACTGTGGAAATGCTCTTTAAGGAAAAGATCTTCACCGCTGAGCTCAATAAAACCTACCCGATTGCATTGCCAGGCAGGAAAAATCTTCTCCTTCTGCTGACAGGTCTTGGCGAGAGGGAAAAGATAAATAATGAACGCCTCCGTCAGGCTGGAGGCTCAGCAGGCTCATTCTGCAAGGAAAAACAGATTCCCTTTATAAAGGTGGAGTTATCAAACCTAAAGGGTATCTTACCCTCTCCTGTGTCCTTTCTTGAGGGTCTTTTCCTGTCAACCTACAGCTTCAGTAGATACCTTTCTGATAAAGAACCCTACAGCCCAACTGTGACTGTCAGTGGTATAAAGGCTGGATTGAAGAAACAGATACCAGAGATAAAGGCCATCACAGATTCGGTTCATCTTGCAAGAGACCTGGTAAACACACCTTCTAATGAACTCACCCCAGAAAAACTCGCCTCAAGGGCAAGACAATTAGGGACGAAAAATATAAAGGTGAAGGTTCTAACTGAGAGGCAGATTGAAAAAGAGGGCATGGGTGCCTATCTTGCTGTGTCAAGGGGTAGCAAAAATCCACCCCGATTTATAGTGATTGAATACAGGGGTGGGAAGAAGGGACCTGTTGTATTCATAGGAAAGTCCATCACCTTTGACAGCGGCGGGATTTCTATCAAGCCCTCATCAGGTATGGAAAAGATGAAGTACGACATGGCCGGTGGTGCAGCTGTGCTTTCTGCAGTGAGTGCGGCTGCGAAGCTTTCCTTACCAGTTCACATAATTGGCATACTGCCTGCTGCAGAAAACATGCCCGGTGGAAATGCCACAAGACCAGGTGATATAGTATCAACCCTTTCAGGGAAAACCATTGAGATAGCTAACACCGATGCAGAGGGAAGGCTTGCCCTGGCCGATGCCATAGAGTATGCAAAAAGATACGACCCTGATTTTATCGTGGATATTGCCACCCTGACAGGAGCCTGCTCTGTAGCCCTCGGGAATGAGGCAGCTGCAGCAATGAGCAACTCCGAAGAGCTTATAAAAAGGGCGGTCAGGGCATCGGAGCAAACAGGAGAGAAACTCTGGCCCATGCCCCTTTATGAGGAGTACAGAGATTACCTGAAAAGCGATGTAGCGGACATAAGAAATGTTAGCACTGACCGAAGTGGCTCCCTTGTGACTGCTGCCTGTTTTCTCAAGGACTTCGTGGAAGACGTCCCCTGGCTTCACATTGACATTGCCTCAGTGGCCTGGACAGACAGGGACAGACCCTATATTCCGAAGGGAGCTACTGGTTTTGGGGTGAGGCTGCTGATACAGCTTCTAAAGGAGAGTTACAAATTATGAAACTCTTTGGACTTCTGGCCACCCTGATACTGCTTCTGGTCCTGCCTGAAAGGGCCTTTGCCTGGGGACCCTTAACCCATCTCTATCTTGGAAATGAGATATTCAACTTTTCCGCCCTGATACCAGCAAGTCTCTTTGAACTGCTCCTCAGGTACAGGGATGATTTCCTCTATGGCAATCTAATGGCTGACATTATCTTTGGAAAGCGATACCTTATAGAGCATAAAAACCCTCACTCCTGGGATGTGGCTTTTGAGCTCATGGACAGTGTATCCGATGACCAGCAAAGGGCCTTTGTTTATGGCTATATGAGTCATCTCGCTGCTGACACGGTTGCCCATGAACAGTTCTCAAACACCTATATGAAGGCTCACTCCATACTTGAGCTGAACTCAGAAAGTATGGTTGGCAAGCGTTACTGGATTATGGCTATTTCCCTTGACAGAAGGCTCAAAAATAGACATGACCACCTCCTTAAGTCAACCCTTGAGTCCCCCCTGTTCTCTTACAAAACAAACAAGAAGCTCTTTAAAGGGATGATTCTTCTGAGCCTGTTCACACCGAAAAGGATGAACAGGTTAATTGACAGGTCTATAATACTTTCACCCTATCTGCATTCCCGTCAGATAAAGCGTCTGCACAGAAAGTCCCTTGACAGGATTGTTGACCTTCTGGCAAAGGGGGAGTGTTCAAGGGTTCTGGGAAAAAGCGCAATCTACTGCCCAAAAAAGAGATAAACATAAAAAGCCCCTCGTTAAAAGCAGTAAACCTATAGAACAAGGGGGTTGTTAAAAGCTATGAAGGGCATATTTAAAGACAGAGATGTGATTACTGTGGAGAAAGCAATCTCATTGCTCATGGAAGCCCAGTTAAAGACCGTAGAGGATGAACTGACCAGCATTGACAATGCCTATGGCCTTGTCCTTTCAGAGGATGTCTATTCTCCTGAGGACCTGCCCGGTTTCAGCCGCTCCACCATGGATGGTTATGCTGTGAATGCTGAAGATACCTATGGAGCATCTGAGGCATCGCCAGCCTATCTGACTATTACCGCCCGTGTGCAGATGGGAAAGGAGGCTGATTTCTCCCTATCAAGGGGAGAGGCAGCAGAAATTCCAACCGGTGGAATGCTCCCAGAGGGTGCCAATGCAGTGGTAATGTTTGAGCATACCAACAGGGTGGATGAAACAATGATAGAGGTCCTCAGGCCGGTTGCCATCGGGGAAAATATAATCAGGGCTGATGAAGACATTAAAAGGGGCGAGCTTGTTCTTACAAGGGGCCATCGCCTCCGACCCCAGGATATAGGTGCCCTTGCAGGGCTTGGCATAACCCGTATCAGGACTTACAGAAAACCCCTTGTTTCCATACTGTGCACCGGTGATGAGATAGTGCCTCCCCAGGAGCCAATCGCCCCTGGCAGAGTAAGGGACATTAACTCCTACAACCTCTATGGTCTAATAGTTGAGGCTGGTGGGATACCCAAAAAGATGGGAATAATCAGGGATGAGCCAGAAAGGTTGAAAGAGGTGCTTCTGAAGGCCTGTAGCGAGTCTGATATGGTTCTGGTAACAGGGGGAAGCTCGGTGGGAGAGAGAGATTTTACTGCAAGGCTCATCAGTGAGCTTGGAAAACCAGGCATCCTTTTTCATGGAGTTTCCATAAAACCTGGCAAACCCCTTATAGGGGCTGTAGCCAATGGCAAACCCATCTTCGGACTCCCTGGACATCCTGCAGCAGTCACCGTCTGCTTTGAAAACTTTGTTAGACCGGTGTTGAAAAAAATAGGCGGTGAGAGCCTGAAGGAAAAAGTAAAAGACTGCACTGTCAAAGCCCTATTTACAAGAAACCTGTCCTCCAATCCTGGAAGACAGGAGCATGTAAGGGTGAAGCTTTACCATCAGCAGGGCAGATTAATGGCAGAGCCTGTGCTTGGTAAGTCTGGCCTTATTAAGACCCTTGTTGAATCCGATGGAGTGGTCATAATACCCAAGGGCTCTAACGGTCTTTATGAAGGACAGGAAGTGGAGGTGAGACTATTTCATCAATAGAAAAGGAAAAAAAAGAACCAGAGCAGTGCTCCCTTGAAGAATGCCCCTGGTGTGATACCACCGGTGATGTGGATAAGACCAGAAAGACCTACTGGGGCACGGTAATCTTGATAATTGCGGTGCTCGTAGTGCTTCTGGTGCTGGGGATTCTATTAAGGTGAATTAAGGGAGTGGATTTGGATATTGGTTAATTGGTTAATTGGTTAATTGGTTAATTGGTGAAGGGGTGAAGGGGTAATTTGGGTTTATTGGG
>CAZIIE010000001.1:30084-52975 GCA_964539375.1 uncultured Nitrospirota bacterium
ATTGGTTAATTGGTTAATTGGTGAAGGGGTGAAGGGGTAATTTGGGTTTATTGGGTTGGAGATAGAATTTAAATGCGGAGGTTTTCATGATAGTAATTCCAGCTATTGACCTTAAAGAGGGAAAATGCGTAAGGCTACTTCAGGGCAAAAAGGAACAGACCACCATCTATTCCGATGACCCTGTAGAGGTTGCCCGCAGGTGGGCAGACCTTGGTGCAAAGCTAATACACATTGTTGACCTTGATGGTGCCTTCACAGGGAACCAGAAAAATCAGGACACTGTTAGGGCAATCAGAGATGCAGTTGATGTGGAGCTTGAGCTCGGAGGTGGTATCAGGGATATGGAAGGTGTGAGAAGATGGATTGAGCTCGGAATAAACAGGGTAATCCTTGGCACTGTGGCTATTAAAAGACCTGAACTTGTTAAGGAGGCAGCTTCGGAGTTTCCAGGCCAGATACTGGTTGGCATTGATGCAAAGGATGGCAGGGTTGCCATAAAGGGCTGGGAAGAGGTAACCCAGGCAGATGCCCTTCAGGTTGCAAAACAGATGGAGTCAGTCAAAGTGGCAGGCATAATCTATACTGACATCTCAAGAGATGGCATGCTAACCGGCCCTAACATTGAGGCAACAAAAAGGATGGTTGAGGCTGTAGATATCCCTGTAATTGCCTCAGGGGGTGTTTCTTCCTTGAAGGACATTGAGAATTTGAAGGAAATAAAGGGTCTCTGGGGTGTTATCACTGGGAAGGCTCTTTATACGGGCAGGTTAGACCTTAAAGAGGCTATCAGTCTTGTATCTGATAAATAGCCTAACTAAGGGCTGGAATTCAGCCCGATAAGTCTCTGCTTTGCCTTTTTAAGGAACTCTTCATATCCTTCCTGTTTATAATCGTAGGCAGGGCTCAGTATCTCACCAGGCTCTTTTACAGTGTAGAGTGCAATGAGGAGTTCCATCAGTATGGTCATCTGCTGTTCCCTGTAAAAGGGCCTGCCCAGAGAGTGGCCCAGTGGCCAGTTCAGATAAAGGGCCCTTGGCGGTCTTACCGCCTCGGTCAACTCTCTTGAGAGGGTTATGCTTACAGTGGGTATTCCTGCCTCTTCAATCCTCCGCTGTATCAATCCAACGGATTGATTGCAAAGGCCTCAGCCAGGGGTGAGCACCACCCCGTCCACCCCATCAGAACTCAGCCTTCGGGCAATCTCCACCGATGTTTCATTATAAAGGGTTTCCACCAGGCCGCCCCTGATATGACCCATGAGGCTGTAATGTCTTGGTGCAACCTCCCCGACAATACCCTCTTCCTTGAGCTCCTTGAGTCTTTCAAGGGGAAAGACCAGATTGATATCCCTGTCAGCATCACGGTGGTCATAATAGTCGTGGGTTATTATAAGGGAGTGGGGCTTTGCTGATGAGGGAATCTCTCTGAAGGTGGCATCCCCATCAGGATTTTCCATGTCAAAGGGGGGCTCTTCTTTTGTGTGAACCCCTGCGGTAGTTACAAGGGCAATTTTTGCCCTTGACAGCCCTTTAGAGGGCAATGAAAAGGGTATCGGTTCAGACAGCTCAGGGGGCTTTACATCCCTTAACATATACCTTGTCAGCGAAGGATGTCCTGTGGTAAACCTTGCAATCAGCCTGTTCTTTAATCTCTTCAGGTTTTCCACCTGAACCTCATTTTAATCCTTTAGTTAAGTCTATATTCTGCCCTCTATCCCCTTGGACTGATTTCTCATAAAGGTAGGCATATCATAGGGCTCGTCATAATTAAGAAGCTCAGAGGGCAACTCAGCCACAGGCGTTCTTATGCTCTTTGCAAGAACCCTCTCTGAGGAGGTTAACACCTTCTTTGGTCTTGGCGGCACAGAAAAGGCCTTGGGTTTAAACCTCTTTACCTCCTCGCCAACCTCAACCTTTTCCTTCTTTGGCTCAAAGCCAGTGGCAATCACCGTTACCCTCACCTCATCGGTCAGGTCTGGATCAATAACTGCACCAAATATAATGTTTGCCTCTTTATGGGCTGATTCATAGATAAGCTCGGTTGCCTCCTGCACATCATGAAGGGAAAGCTCCATACCACCTGTGATGTTTATCAGGATTCCCCTTGCACCGTCAATGTTGGAGTCTTCAAGAAGCGGGTTCTGTATGGCCTTCTTTGCTGCAACAGAGGCGCCCTTTTCACCATTTGCAACACCCACACCCATGACAGCCCTTCCAGCATTTTCCATCACGGTCTTAACATCGGCAAAATCAAGATTTATAAGACCTGTGGTCAATATAAGGTCTGAAATGCCCTGCACCGCCTGTCTCAGCACATCGTTTGCAATCGCAAAGGACTTAAGAAGGGGAGTGCCCTTTTCCACAACAAGAAGTATCCTGTCGTTAGGAATGACAATAAGGGTATCCACCTGCTCTTTAAGGGCCTTAATGCCCTCTTCAGCATTGAGCTGTCTTTTCTTGCCCTCGTAAAAGAAGGGCTTGGTAACTATGGCAACTGTCAGAGCACCGAGCTCCCTTGCAACCTGTGCAACAACTGGCGCAGCACCTGTCCCCGTGCCACCTCCCATGCCAGCGGTAATAAAGACCATATCGGAGCCCTGAAGATGCTCTGCTATGAGGTCTCGGTCTTTCAGAGCAGCCTCTCTGCCTATATCAGGGTTTGAGCCCGCACCAAGTCCCCTTGTCAGGTCCTGTCCAATCTGTATCTTGGCTGGAGCAAGGGATGTCTCAAGCACCTGTGCATCAGTGTTAATCGCGATGAAGTCAATTCCCTGTAGGTTGGCACCAATCATATTGTTCACAGCGTTTCCGCCGCCTCCACCAACTCCAACCACCCTGATCTTTGCCTTCAATTCCCTTACCTCTTCAATTTCAAACATCATAAAGACCTCCTTTCGTAATAAAAATTCTAATATCTAATATCTAAATTCTAAACAAATCCCAAATCCCAATTTTCCAATTACACAAACCTTCCACTCTTCCACACTCCGATTCCTCTCTATTCAAACCACAGAGAACATAACCTACAAATTCTAATCTCTAAATCCGAAACTCTAAACAAATCACAAACATCAATTTCTCAAATTTTTAAATATCCTCTCTACCTTAATGTTGTTTATAATTTAGATATTAGTGCTTAGAATTTGGTTTCCCTACACCCTACCCTTTATAAATCCCTTAACCCATTCTTTCATCCTTGAAAGCACTTTGGCAAAGATGTCGCCATAGCCTATGGGCTCCTCAAGCTCCTTCATGCCATAGATCAGTAGCCCCACTCCTGTTGAGTATTTAGGGTCCTGAACAACCTCTTTAAGACCCTCCACTCCGCCGGGCAATGCCCTTCTAACAGGCATTCCTATTACTGCCTCGGCAAGTCTGTCCATACCCTTTAGCTTGGATGCCCCGCCTGTCAAAACCAGTCCATAGCTTGCACTGTCATAAACACCCATCTCCTGAAGCTCCTTCTTCAGTATCTCAAAAAGCTCCTCACATCGGGGGTTGATTATCTCATTAAGGTAATT
This sequence comes from uncultured Nitrospirota bacterium, assembly GCA_964539375.1. Classification (GTDB taxonomy): domain Bacteria; phylum Nitrospirota; class Thermodesulfovibrionia; order Thermodesulfovibrionales; family JdFR-85; genus JAADIE01. The sequence continues at coordinate 33,605 of CAZIIE010000001.1, forward strand.
TACAGGGATGCTCCTGTGCTGCCTGCCGGGGACCTTTATCTCAATATCCTCCTTACCTTCAACGATTGGCAGGGCACTGCCGTATTGCATCTTTATCCTTTCTGCCTCTTCAACAGGAAGCCTCAACCCGATGGCTATATCGTTAGTTATATGATTTCCTCCTATGGCGATTACCGAGGTATTCTTAAGCACACCATCACGATAAAAGGCCACATCGGTTGTCCCTCCACCAATGTCAACAAGAACCACCCCATCCTGCTTTTCCGAATCGGTAAGTGTGGCAAGGGCTGATGCAAGAGGCTCAAGCACTATATCAACAACCTCAAGGCCTGCCTTTTCACAGCACCTGATCAGGTTCTGCACTGCCGTTACCGAGCCTGTCACTATCTGCACCTTTGCCTCAAGCCTCACCCCTGACATACCAAGGGGGTTTATTATGCCTCCCTCTCCATCCACTGTATACTCTACAGGGATAACATGAAGAACCTCTCTGTCAAGGGGCACATATACTGCCTTGGCAGCATCAAGAACCCTTTCAATGTCTGCTTCGGTAACCTCTGCTCCTTTAATTCCTGTTGCACCGTAACTTTCAAAGCTCTTTATGTGTCCTCCTGCTATGCCAACATAGACAGACCTTATATTCACTCCTGTCATCTCCTCGGCTTCCCTTACGGCCCTCTCAATGGATTCCACTGTGTACTCAATATTGACCACTATGCCCTTTCTCAGCCCCTTTGATTCAGCGGTTCCAAGACCGAGGATGTGAAGTCCCCTTTCATCCACATCACCAACCATGGCACAGACCTTTGTTGTGCCAACATCAAGGCCTATCACCCTACCTCTACCTGGCATTTCCAAGCCTCTTTACAGGTCTTACTATAAGTCTCTTTCTGAACCTTAAGTCTATGTAATCAATGGGCACCTTTATCTTTTCAATTCTATCTCTAAGGGTAACCAGCTGTTTTAGTTTTTCTGTGTACTGCCCCTTTCCAATCTTAATTAGCAGACCGTTGACCTTCAATGAGATATCCTCTGGTCTTTTAGCGATTATCTCAATCTCCTGATCATTAAAATAATCAAACCTTCTTACAGCCCTTGCAAGAAGCAACACCTGGCTGAGCAGCTCCCTATTTTTACCCTTAACGCTGATTACAGGCAAAAAGGAAGGTGATTGTTCAATCCTTTCAAGCAACACCCCCTCACCATCAACCAAAAATAGCGAGTTCTTCCTTTTAAGTATCGCCACAGGGGTGGCCTCCTTAACCAGAACAATCAGACTGTGAGGGGGTTGTCTTCTTATCAATACCGCCTTAATCCAGGGAGATTTAAGAAGCCTTCTTCTGAGCCTAACAGGGTCAATATCCAGAAGACTCACACCCCTTTTAAGCCCCATAAGGGAGACCACCTCGTTGTCAGCCAGGTGGGTATTTCCCATCACAACAAAATGTCTGAGCGATAGTCCCCTTTTTAAAAGCCCGTAGAGATAAAGGCCTGTAGCAGAAACCACTACAAGAACAACAAGGGACAGCATGAACCGTTGAAATAGCCTGCTTTTCAGGGTCCTTACCAGCAGGTCTTTCAGGGGTTTTCCCCTTTTCTTAGCCCTTTTACGCCTTTTCATGCCCCTTTTCCCTGTAACTAAGCCTTACTATCCTTTCAATTAGTTCGTCAAAGCTATACCCAGAAAGGGCTGCAATCTTTGGCAAAAGGCTTGTTTCGGTCATCCCGGGTATGGTGTTAACCTCAAGCACATATATCTCATCTTCAGTTACAAGGAGGTCAACCCTTGTTGCACCCTTACACCCTATTGCCCTGTGAGCCCTGAGTCCAACCTGTTTGCATCGGTCGTACAAAGACTCATCCACCTCAGGGGGTAGTATGTACTCGGTCTCCCCGGGTGTGTATTTAGCTGTGTAATCGTAAAATCTCCTCTTTGGTCTTACCTCTACACCACCGAGCACCTCATCATCAAGGATGCCTATCTGTATCTCTCTACCCTTTATGTATCTCTCAATAAGGACAGGCCATCCATATCTTGATGCCTCCTTCACTGCCTCTAAAAGAGCCTCCCTCTCATCAACAATGCTTACCCCAACGCTTGAGCCCTCCCTTGAGGGTTTAACCACCACCGGCATCTCAAAGACCTGCTCGGGTATCTCAGGGGACTCCACCACCAAATAATCGGGCACCTTTAGCCCTGCCTGCTGAAAGAGGCGCTTTGACATCAGTTTGTCCATGGAAAGAGCCGAGGCAAGAACACCCGAGCCAGTGTAGGGGATACCCATGATCTCAAGCATTCCCTGGATTGCACCGTTTTCACCCCAGCCTCCATGCAGGGCAATAAAGGCAAGCTCTATCCCGCTCTGTCTTATCTGCTCACAGACATCACCCTGCTGAAGGTCAATAAACAGGGCATTATATCCCCTTCGTAAAAGGGCATTATAAACAGCCCTTCCGCTTTTCAATGAAACCTCCCTTTCAGCGGATACACCGCCTGCCAGGACACCTATTTTTAAGTTCTTGAGCACGCCGAACATTAAATTCCAAATTTCAAACTCTAAATCCTAAACAAATACCAAATTCCAATTTTCCAATTTCTCAAAATACATTGTCTTCCTTAATGTTGTTTAGAAATTAGATATTAGTGCTTAGTTTTTTTACTACTCCCTATTATCTTTATTTCCGGCTCAAGTTCCACAGAAAACCTCCTAAATACCCTTTCTCTCACCTCATCCATAAGTGCCAGGAAGTCCTCTGCAGTGCCCCTTCCTTTATTGATAAAGAAGTTTGCATGAACAGAACTCACCTCAATGTCTCCCCTTCTCATCCCCTTACAGCCTGCCTCATCAATCATTCTGCCAGCTGACTGGCCTGGTGGATTTTTAAAAACACAGCCTGCCGAGTGTTCTGTTATGGGCTGCTTCTGTCTTTTCTGTAAAGCAAACTGCTGCATCCTTTCTTTGACCCTTTGTGGGCTGTCCTTTTGAAGTCTTATCAGTGCACCGAGTACAACCCTTGCATCACCAAGCCCCCCCTCTCTGTAACCATAGGGAATCTGCTCCCTGCCAATAATCTCAACTCCCTCCTTTCTGATGACCTTCACCGCCTCAACCACCTCCATCATCTCATATCCGTAGGCTCCTGCATTTCCAACCAGAGCACCACCAACTGTGCCTGGAATACCTGTCAGTCCCTCAAGACCAGAAAGCCCTCTGCTCTGCAGATAGTAAAGTAACCCCTGCAATCTCCTTCCTGACTGGACATAAAGAAGACCCTCTTGTGTTGACTGCTCAATCACGTCTATCCTGTTAAGCCTGTCAAGCCTTATAACCACCTCTCTGATACCGCTGTCAAGCACAAGCACATTGCTGCCACCACCCAGCACTATAAAGGGCATCCCCTCACTGTCAAGCCCTTCCACAACATCAATTAACATCTCCGATGTCTCGGGCAGAACCATAAGGTCAGCCCGACCACCAATCCTGAGGGTTGTATAATCCCTCATCAGCACCGATTCCCTTACCTCACAGCCCAGGGAAAGAAGCATTTCCTTTATCTCTGTTGTCTCAACCAATGTTAAGCTCCCCTTTTAACAAGCTCCTCACCCACCTTCCACACATCACCAGCTCCAAGGGTAATCAGCAGGTCACCCTCCTTAAGGGTCCCTACAAGCTCCTCCAACAGTGCTTCCCTGTCAGGTATGTAGTAGGCCCTGCTGTGACGCTTTTTAATCTCCCTGTAGAGTGCCTCTGTAGTTATTCCCTCAATTGGAGCCTCACCAGCAGGGTATATATCAAGCAGATAGAGCCTGTCAGTGTTGTCAAAGGCTGTTACAAACTCATCAAAGAGGTCCCTGGTTCGGCTATAGCGGTGGGGTTGAAACACTACAACCCTCTCACCCTTTACAATCTCAGACACAGCACCGAGGGTTGCTCTTATCTCGGTTGGATGATGACCATAGTCATCATAGACCCTGCAGCCCCTGAAGAGCCCTTTAAATTCAAACCTCCTCTGGATGCCAGAAAAACCCCTGAGAGCCTCACGAATGGTCTCGGTATCAATAAAAAGCTCCTTTGCCACTGTTATGGCGAAAAGGCTGTTAAGCACATTGTGGTTGCCCAGAAGGGGGATGTAGAACTCTCCAAGCTCCTCTCCCCTGTAAAGGACATGAAAACTCATTCCATAATCGCTGTGTCTTATCCTATAAGCCCTGACATCAGCATCTTCTAAAAGTCCACAGCTAAGTGCCTTTCTGTTTAGCTCCTTCAGTATGTTTCTCAGGTAGATGTTGTCAGCACAAAGCACTGACAGCCCGTAAAAGGGAACCTTGTCAAGAAACTGTCTGAAGGCAGCACAGAGCGAGTCCATGGTCTTGAAGTAATCCATGTGTTCTCTGTCTATGTTGGTAGCCACCGCAACGGTTGGTGAGAGCTTGAGGAAGGAACCGTCACTTTCGTCAGCCTCGGCAATCAAGAACTCACCCTGCCCGAGCCTTACATTTGAGCCTGTTGCCTTGAGCCTCCCACCTATTACAACGGTGGGGTCTAAGCCTGCCTGGGAAAAGACCGATGCAATGAGAGATGTGGTTGTGGTCTTTCCATGGGCGCCTGCCACGAGAATGCTGTATTTCAACCTTCCGAGCTCGGCAAGCATCTCTGCCCTTGGTATAATTGGGATAGCCCTTTTTTGAGCCTCAACAAGCTCGGGGTTGTCCTCTCTTACTGCAGAAGACACCACCACCACATGGGCACTGTCCACATTTTCTGCCCTGTGGCCAATATAGACCTTTATACCAAGGCTTTTAAGCCTTCTGGTATTTTCAGATTCTTTGATATCCGAGCCAGTAACTTCATAACCGAGGTTATGAAGAAGCTCGGCAATACCGCTCATTCCGATACCGCCAATACCAACAAAGTGTATTATCCTGTAGTTTTCAAACATCTCATCTTCTCCTGTCGCAATGAAATCAGAGAGCTCACCAGATCAGCAATCCGCTTTGCCGCATCAGGCCTTGCAAAGCTCAACGCCCATTTTCTCATCTCCTTCCTGAGCTCGTCATCCTTTAATAGCCTCATTATCTCTTCGGACAGCCTCCTTCCATCAAGCTCATCATCGGCAATCATCACAGCCGCCTTCATCTTCATAAGCTTTTCAGCATTCACGCGCTGATGGTCAGAGGCTGCGTGGGGATAGGGTATCAGTATGGAGGGCTTTCCCGTAACGCATATCTCTGAAAGGGTTGTAGCACCAGCCCTTGCCACAACTATATCAGCCACCGCATAGGCTTCAGCCATCTGGTATATAAAGGGTGTCACCGTAGCATGAAAACCCATATCCTGATAGGCTGCCCTGACAAATCGGTAATCAGCCTCGCCTGTCTGATGGAGAAACTGTACATCCTCCTTTACTGGTGAGAGATAGGCAAGGGCCTCAACCATTGCCCTGTTTATTGAACTTGCGCCACGGCTACCGCCAAAAACAAGCACAGTTAACAACCTGTCGCTGAGCCCGAAGAGCTTGATGCCAGCCTCATAACTTCCCCGCTTTATCCTTTCCCTCACTGGATTGCCTGTAAGATGTATCTTATGAAAGGGGAAATAGGCCATGCTCTCCTGATAGGTTATACACACAGCATCTGCAAGGCGGGAAAGGAGCCTGTTTGCCTTTCCAGGTATTGTGTTTTGTTCCATAAGCACTATGGGAACAGAACGCAGCCAGGCTGCAATAACAGGTGCCACCGAGACATACCCACCCGAGCCTACGACCAGGTCAGGCTTGAGCTCTTTCAGTATCCTGTTACTCTCAACAATGCCCTTCAGAAGGCTCCATACCGCCTTTGTCTTGCCCAGGAAACTCTTTCCAACCACACCCTCGCCTGATATAAACCTTATGTTGTAACCCTCCCTTGGCACCACCCTTGCCTCTATGCCCCGTTCGGTTCCTATAAAAAAGACCTCTGTCTGGGGATGGCGCATTAAAAGCTCATCGGCCACTGAAAGGGCAGGAAAGAGATGCCCACCCGTTCCGCCTCCTGTAAAGACCACCCTCACCGTAGCTTCCTCCTTAGCTTTCTTCTTCTAAACCTGACCCGTTTTCTTATGATATCCTCCTTTGTTACCACCGAGGTGATCTCCTCATCGGTACTTGAAATCCTTAAAAGAACCCCCACTGATATGAAGTTTATAAGCAGCGAGGACCCCCCATAGCTTATAAAAGGCAGGGGAAGTCCCTTTGTGGGCAACAACCCGGTAACCACCGCTATATTAATGAGCGCCTGAAGGGCAATCATCAGCACAAGCCCTGAAGATAGATAATAGGCAAAGGGACTCTTTGCCCTTTCAGCAATCTTCATCCCCCTCAGGAAGAGCAACAGAAACATAAAAAGCGTAAAACCAGCACCAAGGAGTCCGAGTTCCTCGCCAAGCAGTGAAAAGATAAAATCAGTGTTTCCCTCGGGAAGATAATTCAGTTTCTGCATACTCTCGCCAAGCCCAACCCCCTTAAGCCCACCGCTACCAAGGGCAACAAGGGATTGTATCAGCTGAAAACCGCTGTTGTAGGGGTCTTCCCAGGGATTTAAAAAGGCAAGTATTCTCTTCATTCTATAAGGGGTCATCAAAAGATAAATCACCACCGGTGTTGCAGAAAAACAAAGCCCGAGTAAAAACTTCAGCGGAATACCAGCCATGAACAGCATGGCAATGGTGATAACGCCCAGTGTAAAGGCGCCACCAAAATCGGGCTGAAGTATCATAACAGCCTGAAAGAGGAACATAACCCCAACAGGCTTGAGAAAGGTCCTGAGGTCATAAAGTCTGTTTTCATTTTCCGAAAGATATCTTGCAAGATATACTATCATGGCAAACTTTACAAGCTCGCTTGGCTGAAAAGTGGAAGGCCAGAGCCTCAACCATCTACGAGCACCATTAATCTTCACACCAATACCAGGGATAAACACAGCTACCAGCAAAACAAAGGAGAGCCCGAGCAGGACATAGCAAAGCCTGTTCAGTTTTCCAAGGCCAATCCTGTAAAAACCTGCCATAGCAGTCAGGGCTATCAAAAGTGTAAGCAGATGTTTCTTCAGATAGACAAACTGCTTTAATGTCACCTTTACAGAATCAAGCCCACCTGTTTTTGCCACCGGTAATACAGCTGTTGAGCTGTAAACCATCACCAACCCAACTGCGGTGAGGGCAAAAACAGAAAGGATAAACCACTGGTCAGGCATTCTAACCTTTGTTCTCGGTCCCTCATTCATTTTTTTCCAACCTCTTCACTGCCTCTTTAAAAACCTCACCCCTGTGTTCAAAGCTTCTGAACATATCAAAGCTTGCACAGCCCGGTGATAGCAATATCGTATCACCCCTCAGGGCAACCCCTGATGCCTTCTTCACGGCATCAAACATATCCTCGGCATCCTCTATGACAAGACTGTCTCCAAGAGACCGCCTTATCTTTGTCTTTGCCTCGCCAATGGCAATGACCCTTCTTATTCTGTCTTTAAATCTTCTCAGAGGACTGAAGTCTCCACCCTTGTCTCTTCCTCCAAGGATCAACACCACCCATCCCGTCAGCCCCTCAAGGGACTTAACCACAGCACCAACATTTGTGCCCTTTGAGTCATTTATGTAGGTCACACCGTTTTTCACTGCAACCAACTCCATTCGGTGCTCAAGCCCTCTGAACTGCCTGAGGGCTTTCCTTATTGGTTCTGGTTCAGCTGTTACAATATAGGTGGCAAGGGATGCAGCCAGGGCATTCTCAACATTGTGAGCACCCTTTATTGGCATGGCATCGGCACTCACAAGCTCCACCTCCCTGTCATTAATAGATATATAAAGTGAGCCTTCTCTAAGATAGCCACCTGTAGTCTGTTCCTTTAAAGAAAAATAAAGTGCCCTTGCAGGGCTATCATCGGAAAATCCCCTCACAATCGGGTCATCCTGATTGAGGATTATCCAGTCCTGTTCTTTTTGATTTTTTGTGATAGCCCTTTTTGCCTCTATGTATTCATCCATACTGTTGTAGCGGTCAAGGTGGTCAGGGGTGATGTTCAAAACCAGTGCAATCTGTGGTCTGAACCTTTCTATTGTCTCAAGCTGAAAGGACGACACCTCAGCAACAATGTAATCGGTAGACAGGATGGAACCATCCCTGATAAGGGGAAGCACCTTCTGACCAATAGCCTCGCCTATGTTTCCACCTGTCACCACCTTAAGCCCCGACAGTCTTAACATAAAATCAATAAGGGATGTGGTCGTAGACTTTCCATTTGTGCCTGTCACCGCAATCCAGGGAATCCCGAGGCTTTCCAGAACCCTGTAGGTAAGTTCAAGCTCACCGATCAGTTCAATCCCCTTTCTTTTTGCCTTCCTCAGGACCTCCTCTTCAGGAGCAACTCCGGGGCTTGAAACAACAAGCTCTGTGCCCCCAGGCACTTCGCCGTAGGGAACAAGCTCCACGCCTTCAGGCAAAGGGGAAGGCACTGCTCGGTCGGTGGCATAAACATAAGCTCCTGCCTCCCTAAGCAGTGAAAGGGCAGAAAGCCCACTCCTTCCAAGCCCGACCACCAGGGCCTTTATCCCTCTTAAGGGTTCAAACCCCTTTTCTATAAGTTCCCTATCCATCACCTCTAAAATCATCCTTTTAACGAAGCTTCAATGTGGACAGACTCAAAAGCGCAAGCAGAATCCCTACTATCCAGAACCTTACAACTGTTTTAGGCTCAGCCCATCCCTTTATCTCAAAGTGGTGGTGAATGGGAGCCATCCTGAAAATCCTTTTTCCAGTAAGCTTAAAGGATGCAACCTGAAGTATCACAGAGATGGTCTCAACCACAAATATCCCACCAACAATGGCAAGCACTATTTCATGTTTTGTGATAACAGCGAGGGCACCAAGGGCACCGCCGAGCCCAAGGGAGCCCACATCGCCCATAAACACCTCGGCAGGGTAAGCGTTGTACCAGAGAAAACCAAGGGAGGCACCAAAAAGGGCGCCACAGAATATGGTCAGCTCACCTGTTTTCGGCAGATAAAGCACCTGCAGGTACTGGGCAAGTTTTATATGGCCAGTTATATAGACAAGCACTGCATTGGCAAGGGCAGCTATTGCCACAAGCCCAATGGCAAGTCCATCTATGCCGTCGGTTAGATTAACCGCATTGGATGCACCAACTATAACGAACACAGCAAAGGGAATGTAAAAGATACCAAGATTTATCAGTAACTGTTTAAAAAAGGGCACATTTAGTTCAGTGCTGTGAGGGTCAATGGGGTTTTTGTAAAGGAAGATACTTAAAGCAAGGGCAAGCACAATCTGGAGTCCAAACTTGTAGCAGGCCCTCAGGCCTTTGTGGTTTCTCCTGGTCACCTTAAGGTAGTCATCAACAAAGCCAATCAGACCAAATCCGCCTGTGGCAATTATGATTATCCAGACATAGGGATTTTTCAGGTCCATCCACAGAAGGGCTGTCAAAAGCACACTGCCGAGTATCAGGATACCGCCCATGGTGGGTGTACCCTCTTTGGTTAAATGGCTGCTTGGCCCATCCTCCCTTATCTGCTGGGTGAGACTGAGCCTTTTAAGCCAGGCTATGACTGGAGGAGCAAATAAAAAGGTCAGCAGTGCAGCTGTCAGCACCGCCAGGGCGGTTCTGAAGGTTATGTACCTGAATACATTAAAGGGGAAGTAGTACTCATGAAGGCTGTATAAAAACTGATATAACATTACTCCTCCAGAATCCTTTCCAGTTTCATTCCCCTTGAGCCCTTGACAAGCACTGTGTCATCCTCCCTCACCAGTCCCTCAAGGAGCCTTTTTGCCTCATCCACTTCAGAGGCATGAAAATGGAGTCTTGAGCCGTTTGTGTTCTGCTGAAACTCCTCACCAGCATAGGCCATTCTCTGACCAACAGTTATTAGGACATCTACAGGAAGCTCGGCAACAAGCCTCCCTATTTTCCTATGAGCGGTCTCCTCATAAGCACCAAGCTCAAGCATATCACCAAGCACAGCAATTGCCCTTTTTTTCCTCAATGAGGCAAGTTCCTTAAGGGCCTCCTCCATTGAGGCAGGGTTTGCATTGTAAAGGTCACTTATGAGCAATGCCCCTTTAAACTCTCTCCGCTCCACCCTCATGGGCACACCTCTAAAAGCACCTATTGCCTCACTGACAAGCCCAGCATCAATGGAAAAAAGACCTGCCACTGAAACAGCAGCCAGGGCATTATAGACATTAAACAGGCCGATAAGGGGAAGCTCAAGGTCAATCTCCCCATACTCACCGCCTACCACCCTGAAGCTTATACTCTCTTCAGTGCGTTTTATATCAACTGCCCTGTAGTTGGCCTGTTCTTCAAGGCCAAAGGTGACCACCCTCTTACCCCTTTCCTTGAGAGTTTCAATCCTTTCCCGAAGCAATCTGTCATCACTGTTTAAGACAAGGATATCGGCATATCCTGCAATCTCCAGCTTTGTGTCCCTCACCATCTCAAGAGAGCCAAAACCAGCAATGTGTCCTGGCCCTATGTTTGTAATAACGCCAACATCGGGGGAGGAAATCCTGCAGAGCTCATCAATATCACCGGGCTGGCTTGCCCCGAACTCAAGCACAGCAATCTCCTGTCCATTAAGCCCTGAAAGGCTTAAAGGCATCCCTATCTGATTGTTAAGGTTTCCACTGCTTAGTAATACTGAAAACCTCTTTTTGAGTATGGCCCCTATCATCTCCTTAGTGGTAGTCTTACCGTTGGTCCCTGTTATCCCTATAACCTTTACATTTCTGCTTGCCCTTCTGTGTCGGGCGATTGCCTGTAATGCCTTTAGTGTGTTAGACACATAGATAATGCTCTTTCCCCTTTGCGGTATTGTGGGAGGATAGGACACAAGGGCACCGTTCGCCCTCTGAAGGGCCTGTCCTAAGAAGTCATGGCCATCAAACCTCTCTCCCTTAAGGGCAATGAAAAGCTCTCCATCTCTGATAGTCCTGGAGTCAATGCTGAGACCCGTAAAGAGGTCAGCCCCCTTGAGTAAGAGCCTTCCACCTGTGGCCTCAACTATCTCATTCAATGTGTATATAACCCTGTTATGCATCAGATGCCACCCTTTCAGCTCTTTCTCTAAGTGCCCTTCTTATCTGTTCTCGGTCATCAAAGGGTATCCTTTTTCCTTTTATCTCCTGGTAGTCTTCATGACCCTTTCCTGCCACCACAAGCACATCGTCTTCCTCACAGATTGAAACTGCCCTCTTTATTGCCTCTGCCCTGTCAACAACCACCTCGTAATTGTCACTGCTGACGCCACCGAGGATATCCTCTATTATCCTTTCAGGCTCCTCATATCTCGGGTTGTCAGAGGTTATAAAGACGAAATCACTGAGCTCAGTGGCAATGCCTCCCATAAGGGCTCTTTTTTCCCTGTCCCGGTTTCCACCGCAGCCAAAGAGGGTAATAACCCTTTTAGCTGAAAAACCCCTCACCGTCTCAAGCAACTTCTTAAGGGCATCAGGTGTATGGGCATAATCAACCAAAACTGTGAAGGGCTGTCCCTCATCAACCATCTCCATCCTTCCCTCTGCAGGCTTAAGGCTGTGCACTAAAGGCAAAATCCTATCAACACCAAAGCCAAGGGCCTTCATTGTTGCAATTGAAGAAAGAAGATTATAGACATTGGCAATGCCAAGAAGGGAGCTTTTTACACCATGAAGGCCTTCATCGCATTGAAGCACAAAGGAGGTGCCCCTTTCTGTTACATCTATCTCCTTTGCCTGAAGTGTGGCCCCTTCTGAAAGGCCATAGGTTATAACATCTATGCCCTTAGTCCTGCAAAGCTCAAAAAGCCTCTTTCCGTAAGGGTCATCCAGATTTATCACCGCACCTTTGAGGTCAAACTCATTGAATAGCCTTTCTTTGGCACTGTAGTAATTCTCTATGTTTCCATGATAGTCAAGATGGTCATGGCTTAGATTGGTAAATACCCCGAGTTGAAACTCTGTATAGTCCACCCTTTTCTGACTGAGTGCATGGGATGAGACCTCGGATATAGCAAACTCCACCTCCTCTTTCACCATTTCAGAAAGAAGCCTCTGAAACTCACTGGCTGAAGGGGTTGTTAATCTGGCAGGATAAGTCCTCTCTCCAATAAGATACCTTATCGTTCCGATGAGACCTGTTTTTTTGCCGAGCATGCAAAGCATCTGGTAAATAAGAAAGGCGGTTGTGGTCTTTCCATTCGTGCCTGTAATCCCTGTTAGGCTAAGCCTCCCTGAGGGATGGCCATAAAACCTGTCAGCCATGTATGAAAGGGCATCAAGGACCTCATCCACCTGGATAATTGTTACATTCTGCTCTATGGGCTCATTCTCAGTAACCACTGCTACCGCACCGGCATGGATAGCATCAGGGACAAAGCGGTTGCCATCCATAGCCTCACCCTTTATGGCAAAAAAGACCGAACCAGGTCTAACCTGCCTTGAATCCTCGGTAAGACCTGTAACCTCTATATCTGTTGTTCCCTTAATCTGTTTAACCTGGTAATGTTCTAAAAGTTCACCCAGTTTCATCATCTAATTATTGATGGCTCCTCTCTGTTGTTGTAAACCAGTATGTGGTCTTTGAGGTTATCCTCCCTGGGCACAGACAGGTAGGACAGTGCTTTCTCGGCAATCTCCCTGAAGGCAGGTGCAGCAACCTCACCTCCGTAATAGGCATGCTTTGGATCCCAGACAACCACTATCCCAACAAACACAGGCCTTTTCACTGGAACCATGCCCACAAAGGAACTCACAAAGTGTTTGTTTGTATATCTTCCGGTTTTAGGGTCAATCAGCTTTGTTGTGCCTGTTTTTCCAGCCACTGTATTTCCTGGTATCGCTGCCTTAACTGCTGTGCCTCCCTCTGAGACCACCGCCTTAAAGGCCTCCTTCAAAAGTTCTGTTGTCCTTGCTGATATTACACGCTCTGCCCTTGAGGAGTTTACCACCCTCAAAAGCTCGCCATCCCTTCCCATTACTGCCTTTAGCAGGTGGGGTCTAACCCTGTAACCACCATTTGCCACCACTGCGTAGGCATTAAGCACCTGAAGGGGTGTGACCATAACCTCGTACCCAATTGCCATGGCGGCAAGGGTTGTCCCAGACCATTCAGAGGGTGACTTTACAATACCGGGTGACTCGCCTGTAAGGTCAATCCCTGTTTTCTGACCGAAGCCATATTTTTTAACATATTTAAAAAAGAGTTCAGGGCCAAGTTTCAGGGCAATCTTTACAGCCCCAACATTGGATGACTTCTGGATTATCTCCTTAAGGGTAAGCCTTCCGTGTTTGTGGGTGTCTCTTATCCTCTTGCCAGCAACCTCAACAACTCCACCCGAGCAGTCAACCCTTGTATTAAGGGTTGCAATGCCCTCTTCAAGGGCAGCCGTTGCCATCACAATCTTGAAGGTAGAGCCAGGCTCGTAGAGGTCGGTTACAGCACGGTTTCTTCTGTATGAGGCCCTGTATCTGCCAGGCTCATTCGGGTCAAAGCTTGGACGGTTTGCTAAGGCAAGTATCTCCCCCGTGTAGGGGTCCATCAGAATAGCAGATACAGCCCTTGGTTTGTGTTTATCAACTACCCGATTAAGTGCAGATTCAACAATGGCCTGAAGGCCCTGGTCTATGGTAAGGACAACACTGTAACCCTGGGATTCAAACTCAACACCACTGTAAAGAAGGTTTCCCCTTGCATCTCTTCTCAGGTATACCCTTCTGTTTATACTCTTTTGCAACTCACCAATCAGTTCTTTATTATACACCTTTTCAATGCCTTCCTGCCCGTTATTGTCTATATCAACAAAGCCAAGCACATGGGCTGCCATGCTGTGCAGTGGATAGAATCTGCTTGTATCCTGAAGCACACCGAGACCTTCAAAACCGAACATCTCAACCTTTCTTGCCACCCTTGGTGAGACCTTCCTGGCAAGCCAGACAAATCGCCTGTTCTGAGCCATTGCCTCCATTAGCTCAGCAGGTTTACGGTTTATCAGGTCCTTTAAAGTTAAAGCCACTTTCTCGGGCCTTTTTATGACCTTAGGGTCACAGTATATGGAGGGCCTCTCAAGATTTATGGCCAGCTCTGTTCCATTTCTGTCGTATATGGCACCCCTGCGGATCAGAACCTGCCGACCAATGGTTCTCTGCAGACGAGCAATGGATGTATATAAATCGTGCTTCAGAACCATTAAATCAACAAGCCTGATCTGAACTATCAAGAAGGCTGCAAGTACAATTACTTTAATCAGGACCGCCCTTCTGCTCATACGGTAAACCTCTTCATAAGAAATGCCTTGACCTTCGCCTTCTGCTCGCCTGAACTTTAGACAGAGGCATCAGGGTCTATCTGTATGAGTCGAGCCTGGCACTGTAAGGTCTGACAGAAGGGACAACCTTTACAAAAAAGACCTTTTCCCTGTTGGGATAGCTGAGACCGAGGCGGTTTTCTGCAACATATTCCACCTTCAGGGCAGAACAGATTTCAGCCCTTCTGGCAAGCAATTCCTGCCTTTTCTCAATCAGCTCAATCCTTCTGTCCTGAAGCTTACCAAGCTCATACTCAATGGCTACCACATTGGAGCGTAGCCAGATTATGAAAAAAATGATAAGGGGAGGAAGGATAAAAAGCAGAGCTTTTAAAAGGAAAATTATAAAAGCACCTCTTTTCCTGTAAGGCATCAGAGTTTCTCTCCTCCCCTGAGTTTTGCACTTCGTGCCGATGGATTCAACCTTATCTCCTCCTCAGAGGGCACAACTGGCTTTTTGTTAAGCCTTCTCATAAGGCCTTCTCTTTCGGCCTTAACAAAGAACCTCTTTACAATCCTGTCCTCCAGAGAATGATAGGACAAAACCACAAGGCGACCTCCCCTTTTCAGCAGTCCAACCGATTGATTGAGTCCCTCCTGTAGCTCTTCAAGCTCATTATTAACGGCTATCCTGAGAGCCTGAAAGGTCTTCGTTGCTGGATGTATCCTTTCTCTTTTGTGCTTAACCCTTTTGACTATTTCGGCAAGCTGTTTGCAGGAGTAAATCGGTCCTTTCCTTCGCTCGTTGATTATTGCCCTTGCAATAGGCCTTGCAAATCTTTCTTCACCGTATTCACGGATTATCCTCTCAAGCCTCTGGAAACCCCAGGTATTTACAATCTCCTCGGCAGTTAAGGACTGGGACCTGTCCATTCTCATATCAAGCCTTCCTTCAGATTGAAAACTAAACCCCCTTTCAGGGTCCTTAAGCTGTTCCATTGATACGCCCAAATCCATCATAATTCCGTCTACCTCCCTGAAGCCTGCCCTTTGAAGGTGCTCTTTCATCTCTGAGAAAGAGGCATGAAGGGCTATCAACCTTTTGTCCCTGAGCCTTTTTACCGTCCTCTTAATAGCCTCCTCATCTCTGTCAAAACCGATTACCCTTCCTTTCTGTCCCAGCCTCCTGAGGATATGCTCTGTATGACCTCCACTTCCAAGGGTTGCATCTATGTATATCCCCTCTGGCTTGATTGCAAGAAACTCCAGAACCTCCCTTACTAAAACAGGTATATGATTCATTAAAGACCAAGCTCAGCGAGCTCCTCTTCATAGGCATCCCTGTCAATTGAGGATATATCAACCGCAGCATCCCATTCCTTCCTGTTCCAGATCTCCATTTTCTCAATCTGACCAACCACCACAAGCTCTCCGTTTATATCAGCATCAGCCCTGAGTGCTGAGGGTATCAGGAGCCTTCCCTGGCGGTCAAGCTCACACTCCTGGGCTGAGGCTATAACCCTTCTTTTCAAAAGCCTTACTGATTTTTTGGTCTGTGGCAGAGATTTGACCTTTTCAGCAAATCTCTGCCACTGTTCTATGGGGTAAAGGAGGAGGCATTTGTCAAAAAGGGCATTAGCTATGTATAGCTTCTCACTGTAATAATTCTGCAAGATAGCTCTGAACCTTGCCGGGATCATCACCCTCCCTTTGGAGTCAACCGTGCAATAGTACTTTCCAGAAAAATACCCCGGCACATTTCCTCCCACTTTTTACCACTAATTACCACTAATAATAATACAATTTCCACCCCATGTCAAGAAAAAATTTTAAAAAAATCCACCCTTACTATATGTAGTGGTTTTAAAATAAATTATGGTCAATATATTGTGTGGTAGGCTGGGCATCCAGAAACAAAAAGGCAGGTCCTGGGGAGAAAAATTACTTTTTTAAAAGCCTCACAATATCGGCTTTAACAGGTATTATAAAAATACGGTCAGCCTTTCTGTAGTCTTTAAAATCCCTGAAAAGGTCTTCCTCTGCTGATGTATACACCTCAAGGTTTCCCTTAAGGGTCCTACCCTTTAACTCACCGTAAAAGAGGGCATTAAACCCCTCAGCCCTTATATCAACAACCTTAAACCTTATACTTTCACCGTCTATTGAAAAGGATGCAACCATATCGGTTATTCTGCGGGAAGGGAAAACCATCCCTTTGTAAACAAGGTCTTTCATTCTTATGTTGTGGACTTCAACCAGCCCGTTGTTTTTATTTCCGCTTCTGCATAGTCTCAAATACATTAAGCCATCATTAAAAGAATTAAAAAAACTTGATGCCCGGATATCCTTAAGGGATAATGCCTGAGCCTCAAGGCAACCCTCTATGGACTTATCACCAAGGAGCACATCTAAATTAATCATACCTCCTGAGACATCAGCCCTTAACTTGAGGGGAAGTCCTTTGAGTATTAACATGTAGGGGTTTGTCCTCAGAAAGGCCCTCTCCATGTAAAGGATATCCCTTTTTTTAAAGCTTACCTTAAGTCCCCTCAGCTGGATATTCAGCGGAAACCCTCTTGAAAAATCATCAACAATCAGAGAAACTCTTCCATTGGTTCTTTTCTCAAGGCTTTTAAGCATATCAAAGAGATATCTTTCTGGCAGCAGATGAAAAACAGAAATCGGAAGGGTAAAAAGACCGACAATTATTATGATTAACAATGCCCTCATTCAGAGAAATTAAAACAGGGCAATCTGCCCCTTAACCTCAAATCTTTCAGGCTCTTCAAAAAGCCTTATCTTCCCAAACTCTCCATCAAAGCCTGGTCTGATATTTACCTGTCCCTGTCTCATTCGCCTTATACCCTCTGCAAGCTCCTGTCCTCCCACCCTCTCTATGTCCTCCAGAGGTGCTTCCTTCAGCACATAAAACTCAGGACCAAGCTCTCCCACCAGCTTCATATAAAGTGTTGAAACCCCTTTGGTATTCACACCCATTGCCTTTGACTCGGCTATAACCTCCTGAAGGGGGATAAGGGATACATAGGGTTTAGCACCCGCTGGCCTTTCACCATATTTCCTGTCAGCAAGCTCATAAACCCGATGAGCCACCCCAAGGGTCAGTTTCTTTCCACAGACAGGACATCTGGTGCCCTGCTTCAGGGTCTCCTCAGGTGAAAGGCAGACCTTACAGGCCCTGTGACCATCAAAGTGATACTTACCCTCCTCGGGGAAAAACTCTATTGTTCCCTCAAACCCCTTTCCATATCTTATTGCCTCGTAAAGCGACTGATAGGATGGCTCTATGCTCATCACATTTGCCTCTCTTCCTATCTTAAGGGGTGAGTGGGCATCGGAGTTGGAGATCAAGAGAAGCCCATCAAGGGCTGAAAGCATCCAGTTCATCGGCGGGTCTGAACTGAGCCCCGTCTCAATTGCGTATATGTGGGGTGTGTATTCCTCAAAGCATTCCTCAAGGCTGTCAAAGCCTGAGACCGAGCCAAAAACTGAAAAGTGGGGTGTCCATGCATGGGCAGGCACCACCAGTGCACGGTCATTTACTTCCAGGGCAAGGGCTGCAACCACCTTTGCATCAAGCCCCAGTATGGGGCGGCCATCGGATGTTATGTTTCCAAGTCGGTCAAGCCTTGCGTTAAAGACAGCCACATCCTCAAGGGTGGGCATTATAATAAGAAGGTGTATCTTCCGGGTCTTCCCCCCCTTACTGTATATGCAGCTTATCTCAGCAGTTGGCACAAAAAGCACATCAGAACTACAGCTTTCAGGCACCGTATCAACTGGCTCTATAAGTCTATAAAGGCCGTTTTCCTCCTGCTCAAGCGAAGCGGTCAGTTCCTTAAACCACTCAGGATGGGTAAAATCCCCTGTGCCCATAAGCCCGATTCCCTTTAGCGATGCCCAGTAGGCAATGCCCTTGAGGTTCATCTGCCTTGATGTTGCCCTTGAGAAACGGGAATGGATGTGCAGGTCAGCAATGAGGTTGTCTGTAAGTGAGAGTTTAAGGTTGTTCATTTTCTGGTTTCATCCTCTTTCTTTGAGTTTGCATTAATTGATTTAGATTATAACATCATTTAAGGGCAACAGTGAAATTACCCCACCCTCATCTGCCTCATTATTGCCTTTATGTTTTTTGAAACAGAAGAGGGAGTGGACGGAGGAATCTGAAGGCTCAGAAACGCCCTTTTAGTCTCTGGCATAAGGGCAAGATGATGAAGATAGGGAGTGAAAATCCTGTCAATCCTGTTAAGCATGGCCTTTAGGGTTGACCCGTCGGTCTTCCTGGTAAATACCCTGTAGCCTTTAAGCCCTGCGACCTGAATCTCCTTTAAGGACTTTTCTTTGATTGCAGAAAACCTCTTTAACTCATCCTCCTTTATCAGATGAAACTCACCCTCAGGACCGTTTTTCAGAAAAAACACCATCTCAAGCCTGTCGCGACTTCCCCTTAGAAGGGCAAAGGGCATATAAAGAAGGCTCTGTCTTGGAAGGACCGTGACAAGGGCCTCAACCTTCTCAAATCCACTCACCCGGTATTCTGCCTTAAACCCTATGGTTCCTCCAAGCCATGTGTAGGTCTTGTCAATGGGCTTGAGGGTCTCCTCAAGCATCCCTGCTGTGGCCCTTAGGATACGGAGATTTTTCTTTCCACCTCGGTAGTAGGCAGCAACCAGAAGGATGGAAAAAAGAAGCAGTGCCCCGAATACCGCACCGTTACTCAGTGAACTGGACAACCTTCACTCCTTTATAGGCAAGAAATCTCTTTGAGAGCCCATCGGTGATTGCCTTCTGCACAGACCATGCAATCGGAACACAGCCCGCACAGTCTGGAAGCCTTCTTTTAAAGTCAATCCTGATAATGATACGCTCCTCCCCTTCCTCATAATCCACTGCCCTGACAAGGCCAAGCTCAAAAACGCTGATGCCTGTCTCAGGGTCTTTTACAGACCTGAGGATTTTTATTATATCATCTCTGTCAGGTAAAGTCTTCTCAATATCCATAAAAAATAAAATTCAAAACTTTCACCTAAGAAGTTCAAAGATTGGCATTTCTAAATAATCTCCTCTAAAAACA
>CAZIIE010000002.1:0-51949 GCA_964539375.1 uncultured Nitrospirota bacterium
CTGTGCTTTATTATGTGTATAAAAAGTGCGTTGACCGTCATGAAGACACTGAAACAAAACAGGCCCCTTCATGTAGTATAAGGGCTGGAGAGAATATATAAAGGTATATTGGTATATTGGTATAGTGGTATAGTGGGTATTAATATGCGTTCATTGCGTTTATTGCGTTAATAGTGTTCGTTGCGTTGGTGGTGAGCTTGGGATTTCAGATTTATGATTTAAAGAAACTGTGGTTTGAATAAAGCGGAAGTCGGAAGTGTAGAAGAGCGGAAAGTTTTAAAAATTGGAAGATTGGGATTTGGAATTTGTTTAGGATTTAGAGTTTAGAAATTAGGATTTCAATTAAAGGAGGTGTATGTTATGTATATGGCAAAGACAGATGGATGGTATCTGGAGAGGATAATCTGGCTCATAGCTGGAATATTCACTCTTACCGGAACCATACTGGCTGCTGTGCACAGCAAGTACTGGCTGATACTCACCGGGCTTGTTGGTGTAAACCTGATAATCTTTGCAACCACAGGCTTCTGCCTGATGGCAAACATTCTATACAAACTCGGCGCAAGACCAAGAATCAAGTGAAACACTAAATACTAATTTCTAATTTCTAAACAACAATAGGAAAAAAACTATATTCCTTTAAACATTTAGAATTTAGGATTTCGAATTTAGAAATTAAGACAGGAGGTGAGAGCAGTGCCCTTTTACACCTATGTCTGTCTTGACTGCGGAAGGGTATTCACCATAGCAGCAAACAGGGAGCCAGAACAGGGTGAAACAAAGTGCCCTGGCTGTAGCTCCACCAGGGTAAACCTGGTTCCTGCTGGTATGCTTAGTGGTGGATGCTGAGGCCCCTCAGCAGGCTGCTAATCCCGTGTGGATTGGTGATGGGATTTGATTATTTTCTCGCCCTCTATTTAGGATATATAGATGTTCAAAAGACTGCTTCTGGTTGGTATTGTGGCTATA
Organism: uncultured Nitrospirota bacterium; assembly: GCA_964539375.1. Lineage (GTDB taxonomy): Bacteria > Nitrospirota > Thermodesulfovibrionia > Thermodesulfovibrionales > JdFR-85 > JAADIE01. The sequence continues at coordinate 970 of CAZIIE010000002.1, forward strand.
GTCCTTGGCAGTCTGACAGGCTTTTTGTTCTGGAGCCTGTCGGACCTGCCAAGGGTTGAGTCCCTTGAAGAATACACCCCCTTTGAGGCATCCAGAGTATATGACAAAAGTGGAAAGCTTATCGCAGAGTATTACCTTGAACGGAGGACCTTTATACCCTTTTACAGGATACCCGAGCATGTAAAAAAGGCATTCATAGCCATTGAGGATGAGCGGTTTTACAAACACCATGGTATTGATTTTATCGGAATTCTCAGGGCACTTTATTACGACATCAAGGCAGGCAGGATTGTTCAGGGTGGAAGCACCATCACCCAGCAGCTTGCCAAACTTCTTTTTCTCAAACCAGAGCGAAGCATATCAAGGAAGATAAAGGAGGCAGCCCTTTCCCTTCAGATTGAAAAGAAATACACAAAAGAAGAGATACTGGGTCTTTATCTTAATCAGGCCTTTTTTGGAACCAATGCCTATGGAATTGAGGCAGCAGCCCACACCTACTTTGGCAAATCCACTGAGGAACTCTCCATTGCCGAGGCAGCTCTTCTTGCAGCATTGCCCCGTGCACCTTCCTATTATTCACCCTTTAAACACCCTGAAAAGGCCCTTAAAAGGAGAAACCTGGTGCTTAAAAAGATGCTTCAGCTTGGTTACATAAGCGATATTGAATACGAAGAGGCACTGCGTGAGCCTCTTCCTGAAAGACCTCACCGGAGACGTTACAGGGCACCCTATTTTATTGAGCTCCTCAGAGAAAACCTTGAGGACCGTTACAATCAGGGGCTTTACACCGATGGGCTCAGGATTTATTCAACTCTGGATATGCATTATCAGGCTGTGGCAGAGGAGGCTGTTAAAAAGGGTATAGAGCAGCTTGAAAAGCGTGTAAAACCAGGGGTTCAGGCAGCCCTTATAGCTATTGAGTTAGAAACAGGCAAAGTGGTTGCCATGGTTGGTGGAACCGACTTCTGGCAGACCCAGTTTAACAGGGCAACCCAGGCACTCAGACAGCCTGGCTCTGCATTCAAGCCCATAGTCTATCTAACAGCAATTCAGAATGACATTATCCCTGAAGACACCATTGAAGACAGAGAGGTGGGCTATCCCATGCCTGACAAAAAGGATGAGGTCTGGACACCAAGGAATTATGAAAAAATTTACAACGGTGAGGTCACCCTGCTTCAGGCCCTCTCACACAGTCTTAATGCTGCCACGGTCTGCCTTGCCGATACCATCGGAATAAAAAGGATTATCAAGACAGCTAAATACATCGGGCTCAATACACCCGTTCACCCTTACCTGTCATCTGCAATTGGAGCATCTGAAACAACCCTTTATGACCTTGCCCTTGCCTATATAACCATAGCAACAGGTTACAGAACAAAGCCACTGTTAATAAACGAGGTGGTTAACCGTGAGGAAATAAGCCTTGAGCAACATTACCCTGAAACCATAAAGGTGCTTGACCCAGCAGTGGTTGACACAATCCGATTTATGCTAAGGGATGTGATACTGAATGGAACGGGCAGAAAGGCAAAGCAGCTAAACCGCACTGTTTACGGTAAGACAGGCACAACCAATGACTACACCGATGCCTGGTTCATGGGCTTTGATGACCAGTTAGTGGTGGGGGTATGGGTTGGAAGGGATGACCACACACCAATCGGTCCCCGTGAAACAGGAGCCAGGGCTGCACTGCCTATCTGGATTGACTTTATGAAGAAGTACAGAGAATGAAGCCTTTTTAAGGAGTTGCCCTTTAGTGGGCATCAGCCCAGTTCTTAGCCACACCTATGTCAACTTTGAGAGGAACCCTTAACTCAACAACCCCTTCCATCTCCTTTCTTACAAGCTCTTTAATTTCCTCAAGCTCCTCATCATAAACCTCAAAGAGCAGCTCATCGTGGACCTGAAGAATCATCCTTGTCCTGTATGAACCCTTTTTAAGACGCCTGTAAATCCTTACCATTGCAAGTTTGATAATATCAGCAGCTGTGCCCTGCACAGGAGAGTTCATAGCCAATCTCTGTCCAAGTGAAGACTGCTGCATATTTGGACTTAAAAGCTCAGGCACTGGACGTTTCCTCCCAAAAAGGGTCTTCACATAACCAAGCCTTTTTGCCTCTTCTATGACCCTGTCATAGTACTGCCTGACTCCTTCATACTTCAGAAAGTACTCATCAATGTAAGACTGGGCATCCTCCATACTTACCTCAATCGCCTCGGAAAGCCCATAGGCAGAGATGCCATAAACAACCCCAAAATTCACTGTTTTGGCTATCCTCCTCATATCCTGGGTTACATCTTCAGGACCAACTTCAAAAAGCTCCATAGCAGTGGCAGTATGGATATCCCTGTCCTCAAGGAAGGCTCTGCAAAGACGTTCATCACCACTTAAGTGGGCGAGAACCCTTAACTCAATCTGGGAGTAATCAGCCGATAGTATTTTAGCTCCCTCTTCAGCAACAAAGGCCTCTCTTATCTTCCTTCCCCATTGTCCACGTATGGGTATATTCTGTAAATTTGGCTCACTGCTGCTTAACCGTCCAGTGGCAGTGACTGTCTGGTTAAAGGTCGTGTGGATACGGCCTGTTTCAGGATTTATAAGCTTGGGAAGGCTATCCACATAGGTATTTTTAAGTTTTGTAAGGCTTCGCCAGTTAAGGATGTCGCCTGGCAGCTCATGTTCTTTGGCAAGCTCCTCCAGCACTCTAACATCGGTAGAGTAGCCAGTCTTTGTCTTCCTGATAGGTTTTAGTCCAAGCTTCTCAAATAAAACACGGGAGAGTTGCTTTGGAGAGTTTATATTAAACTCCTCACCAGCAAGCTCATATATGCGTCTTTTAATCTCAATCAGCTCAGCCTCTAACTCCCTGGATATGTTACCAAGCACCTGGGTGTCAATCTTCACCCCTGTCTTTTCCATCTCATAGAGCACCTCAATAAGGGGCATCTCAATATCATGGTAAAGCCTGTCAAGCCCCTCTGCTTTAAGCCTTTTAATGAGCTCTTTCCTCAGTCTCTCAATCATCAGGACCGCCTCAGAAGCAAGGCTACCAGCCCATTCCACCTCCTGAGAAGAAACATCAGAAGAAAGCAACTCCTTTTCAGTATCGGTCTTTTTATTTAGATACTCAAGCACTATCTCTTTAAGGGAGTGGTCAGACCTGTTAGGATTTAACAGATAGGATAAAACCATCACATCCTGAAGCTCACCCTTTAATGGCTGGTTTACTGCCTTCATTAACCTCTTAAGGTCATGGCCTACTTTTACAGTCCTATCACTCTGTAAAACAGGTGAAAGGGCATTAATCAGCCCTTCGCAGTTAAGCTGTTTGGGTGCACCCAGGTATCTGTGCATGCAGGGAATATAAAGGGGCTCTTTCTCAGAGCATATTGATAGACCTATGAGGTTTGAACCCCTATCGGTTACAGGATAAAGGGTTATATGGTCTCCTATTTCCTTTAACCAGCTTATAAGCTCCCCCTCATCAAAGACAACCCTGAAACTTACCTCCTGTCTTTCAGAGGGTATCAGCTCCATGAGCTTGCTGAACTCAAGCTCCCTGAATATCTCAAAGAGCCTCTGGTAATCAGGCGCTCGGGGCAGTACATCCTCAGAATTGAACTCTACCGGAGCATCAGCGCGTATGAGGGAAAGCTCGTAACTCAACCTTATATCATCAATGCTGTCTTTAATAAGCTCCGAAACCCTTTTTCCACCTGCAAGTTCAGGCTTATTTATAAGCTCCTCAAGGCTGTGCTTGCTGAGAAGTTTTGTTGCAGTCTTTTCGCCTATCCCCTTAACTCCCGGGATATTATCAATACTGTCACCGGTAAGGGCCATCAGCTCGGGTATCCGCTCAGGTGGAAGGCCAAACCTCCTTTTTACATCCTCAGCCCCAAGGGTTGCATTCTTTGATGGGTCATAGATATACACACCAGGACACAATACCTGAAGCATATCCTTATCAGCGGTTACAAGATAGACATCATAGCCGTCCCTTGAAGCTTTAATAGCAAGGGTTGCAAGCAGGTCGTCTGCTTCATATCCTTCAAGTTCGTAAATCTTTATTCCAAGAGCCTTTAAAATCTCCCTGATATAGGGTATCTGAACAATAAGCTCACCGGGTGTTTCCGGTCTTTGCGCCTTGTACTCCTCATAAAGTTTGTGTCTTTTGGTTGGCACTGGAGAGTCAAAACAAACGGCAATACCGGTAGGCTCTCGTTCCTTAATTAGCTTAAGTATCATGTTGGTAAAACCATAAACAGCATTGGTGGGAAAACCCTTTGAGTTGGTAAGACCCCTTATGGCATGGAAGGCCCTGTAGACAAAGGAGTTACCATCTATGAGATAAAGGGCAGGCCTTTCAGACATCTATGCCTCTTTAGAAACCTCTTCAGGGCTTTCCTGCTCCAGGGGCTTTTTATGCTTGCACTCCTTGTTTGGACAGAGCAGATAGGCATTACCCTGACGGTCTCTTCTTTCAAGCATATATTCGGAGCCACATTCAGGGCATTTCTCATTAACTGGTTTGTACCAGGAGGCAAACTTACACTGTGGCCAGTTACTGCAGCTCCAGAAGACCTTTCCCTTTTTGCTCCTTTTCTCTATAATGTCACCACCGTCCAGTGGACATTTTACTCCTGTGCTCAGGGGTTTTGTGCCCTTACATTCAGGATACCGTGAGCAGGCAAGAAACCTCCCATACCTGCTCGTCCTTATCACCATGGGTGAGCCGCATTCAGGACATTTCTCATCGGTCTTCTCTGGCTCAGGTCTTTTATTTTCTTCATCCTCAAGGGGACGGGTATTTTTACACTTTGGATAACCCGAGCAGGCAAGGAACCTTCCATGGCGTCCCCATCTCTTCACCATGGGCTGGCCGCAGAGCTCACAGACTATGTCGGTAGGCTCATCCTTTGGCCTGACCTTTCCGAGGGTCTCCATAGCCTCTTCAAGGTCTTTCTTAAAGGGTGTATAAAAATCCTCAACCACACTGACCCACTTCATCTGGCCACCCTCAACCTTGTCAAGCTCATCCTCCATGCGAGCGGTAAAGCCAACATCCATTAACTCTGGAAATCTTTCAACAAGAAGGTCACTTACAAGCATACCCAGTTCGGTTGGCACAAGACGCCCCTCTTGTTTCTTTACATACTTTCTCTCCTGAATCGTGGAAAGTATGGCTGCATAGGTGCTTGGTCTTCCAATGCCCTTTTCCTCAAGGGTTTTTACAAGGGTTGCCTCTGTGTACCTTGGAGGTGGCTGGGTTTGATGTGCCGTATGCTCAATGGATTGAAGTCTAACCACAGAGCCCTCTTTAAGGTCAGGCAGTATGCCTTCTGTGTCCTGCTCCTCTGGCTCGTCTTTGCCTTCGGTGTAGACAGCCATAAATCCCTTGAACTTTACCACATAACCGGAGACCCTGAACTCGGCCTCCCTGTGTTCATCGTTGATAATGAAGGTTGTCTGCTCTATCTTTGCCGATGCCATCTGAGAGGCGATAAACCTCTGCCAGATGAGTCTGTAAAGGGCATACTGGTCTCGGGTGAGATACTTTTTTACTGTTTCAGGTGGCCTTGAAAGATAGGTTGGACGGATTGCTTCATGGGCATCCTGCACCTTCTTTGTCTGTTTCTTTGACTTTCTTGATGATGAGGGAAGGTAATCCTTACCATATTTTTCCTTAATATACTGTCTTGCAGCCTCCACTGCCTCATCAGCCACCCTTGTTGAGTCGGTCCTCATATAGGTGATAAGCCCCACCGAGCCTTCCTCACCAAGTTCCACTCCTTCGTAAAGCTGCTGGGCAAGCATCATGGTCTTTTTGGGTGTAAACCTTAGTTTTCTTGCAGCCTCCTGCTGAAGGGTACTGGTGATGAAGGGGGCTGGAGGGTTCCTTCTTCTTAGTTTTTTCTCAACAGAGACAAGATAAAACCTTCTGTCCTTCAGGGTCTCAATCAGAGCCTTTGCATCATCCTCTGAACGAAGTAAAAACTCGCCCTTTTCCCTGTTGATAAGGTATTTATTTTTAAACTTAAAAAGCCTTGCAGTGAAGCTGGGAGGGACTTCACCAAGGAACTCACCACTTATACTCCAGTACTGAATTGGTTTAAAGGCCTGTATTTCCTTTTCCCTGTCAACCACAAGCCTTAAGGCAACAGACTGGACCCTGCCTGCGCTGAGCCCCCTTCGGACCTTTCGCCACAGAAGCGGGCTCAGTTCATAACCCACCAGACGGTCAAGTATTCGCCTTGCCTGCTGGGCAAGGACCTTGTTCATGTCTATATCACCGGGGTTTTTGATTGCCTCCTTAACTGCCCGCTCGGTTATCTCGTTAAAGGTAATCCTGTAAAGCTTCTTTTCCTTTGAGGTTTTCTTTTGCGTCTTTGTTTTTGAGTCTTTTATTACCTCTGCTATGTGCCAGGCTATAGCCTCACCCTCACGGTCTGGGTCAGGTGCAAGATACACTACATCTGCCTCTTTTACTGCCTTCCTTAAATCCTTTATTACCTTTTCTTTACCAGGAATGATAATGTACTTTGGCTCAAAGTCTCTTTTCACATCCACACCCAACTCTTTCTCGGGCAGGTCACGGACATGCCCAACTGAGGCCTTAACAGAAAAGCCCTTTCCGAGTATCTTATTTATTGTCTTTGCCTTTGCAGGGGATTCAACTATTACAAGGGATTTCATCTCCATCACTCTCCATTATTGCCATGTTATTCTTTTTCCTTTGCCATAAACTATGGCATAGATGTCTTCAATATCAATATCGGTATTCTTCATGAAGAGATAAACAAGCACTGACTTCAGAAAGTCAACCTCCTCAGGCTCTATCTGAGCAGACCCCTCCAGCATACCAAGCTCTTCATTTAACCTGTGGAGGTCAATGTCCTTTGCATTTATCTGTAACAGAAGTTCATCCATGTCAGACTCCTTCAGTTCAAGGTCATCAGAAAGGAGTTTTATCAGCTCAAGAAATCTCTTATACACCCTGCTGAACCTCCTTTTTTCTGCAAAATCTTTTACCTTCGGTCTGTCTGACCATACCCTTTATTTCAAGCCCTGTAAGTATACTCAATATCTTATATAAAGGTAAACCGCTTGTTCTTGTCAATTCATCCACATGAACTGGCTCATCAGTTATGTGTCTGAGAAGGGCTTCCTCCTCAGGGGTTAGCTCAACCCTTTTGGGTTTGCTCTTTTGTTTTAAAAACTGTCTTATCTCATGGGCAAACTCTTCCACAATGTCTTCAACGGTAAGCACCAGCTTAGCTCCCTTTTTTATAAGCTCATTAGTGCCTGCCGAAAGGGAGGAGTTTACCCTGCCAGGCACAGCAAACACATCTCTTCCCTGTTCAATTGCATAGCCTGCTGTGATAAGGGTTCCGCTTTTTGTAGTAGCCTCCACTACAAGAACCCCGAGGGAGAGGCCACTTATTATACGATTTCTGCGGGGGAAGTTACCCCTTTCAGGTCTTGTGCCTGGTAGAAACTCGCTTATCACAGCACCCGAGACTGCTATCCTTTCCATGAGTGAGCGATTTTCTGCTGGATAGACCACATCAACACCCGAGCCAAGCACAGCAATAGTTCTACCACCTGCCTTAAGTGCCTCCTTATGTGCCACCGAGTCAATGCCCCTTGCCATTCCACTTACAATCGTAAGCCCCAGTGAGGCAAGCTCCCCTGTCAATTGCTCTGCCACGGTGATTCCATAGGCAGAGGGTCTCCTTGAGCCAACCACAGCAATAGAAAGCCAGTCTTCCCTCTCAAGCTCTCCTCTCAAAAATAAAAGAGGTGGTGGTGAGGCTATCTCCCTTAGCCTTTGAGGGTAGTTATCGGAAAATATATCAATTATCTTTATACCCTTTTTTTGACAGATGCTAAAAACCTGCTCAACCCTTTTCCAGCGGGAAAACCCCTTAATCCTTTTGGCCTGTGAGGGCCTGAGACCGCAGCTAACAAGGTCATCTTCAGAGGCATGAAATATCTCTGAAGGGTTTTTGAATCCTCCAAGGAGCAAATCTATAGCTTTCTGCCCGATTGAGTCAACAAGGTTAAGGGCAATCAGATAGTAAGTGCTGTCTTTCAAGGTATCACCTATATTCTGCTTCTTCTCACTTTCAACCTCAGGGCATTGAGCTTTATAAAGCCTTCGGCATCCTTCTGATTATAGACCTCCTCTGCCTCAAAGGTGGCAAGCTCGGGGCTGTAAAGGCTAACCGGTGAGCGCCTGCCCACCACTATGCAGTTTCCCTTATAGAGTTTAAGCCTTGCAGTGCCTGTAACATCCCTTGAAATCCTGTCCACAAGGCTCTGGAGTGCCTCCCTTTCAGGTGAGTACCAGTAACCGTAGTAAACAGCCTCAGCGTATCGGGGTATCAGGCTGTCACGAAGATGAAGGGCCTCCCTGTCAAGGGTAATAGACTCAACTGCCCTGTGGGCTATATGAAGAACCGTTCCACCCGGGGTTTCATAAACCCCCCTTGACTTTATACCAACATAACGGTTCTCCACAATATCAACCCTGCCAATGCCGTTTTCCCCTGCAATCCTGTTTAACCTCTCAAGTAGTCTAAAGGGGCTGAGTTCCTCACCATTAATGGCAACAGGGTTACCCTCTCTGTACTCTATCTCCACATAGGCTGGCCTGTCCGGGGCCTTTTCAGGCGGAACCATCAGGGTGTACATATCCTCAGGGGGTTCTGCCCAGGGGTCTTCAAGCACGCCACCTTCATAGCTTATGTGAAACACATTCTGGTCCATGCTGTAGGGCTTTTCCTTTGTAACAGGCACATCTATGCCCTTTGACTGGGCATAATCAATAAGGCTCTGACGGGAGTCAAAGGGCCACTGACGCCAGGGTGCAATCACCTTTATGTCTGGCTTCAGGGCATAATAGGTAAGCTCAAACCTGACCTGGTCATTGCCCTTTCCTGTTGCTCCATGGGCAACCGCCTCAGCACCCTCTGCCTCGGCAATCTCTATCTGTCTTTTTGCAATCAGAGGACGGGCAATGGAGGTACCCATCAGATAATAGCCCTCATAAACTGCATTTGCCCTGAGCATGGGAAAGATGAAATCCCTTACAAACTCCTCTCTCAGGTCCTCCACATAGGCCTTTGAAGCCCCTGTTCTAAGGGCCTTTTCCTTTATAGCCTCAAGGTCTTCTCCCTGGCCAAGGTCTGCACAGTAGGCGATAACCTCTGCATTGTAGGTCTCTTTAAGCCACTGAATGGCAACCGATGTATCAAGGCCACCCGAGTAGGCAAGCACTATCTTCATAATGTCCTCCTGAGTTTATTTAATATTTACGAAAAATACCAGAATACCCTGACCTCTGGTCAGTTAAGCCATGCCTTTAAATCAAGTTATTAAAAAGCATGGGTAGATTTATATATTATAGACAAAAGGCGCCAGCATCTCAAACTTACTAAAAGGTTAAGTTGAAAATTAAAGGGGCTTTTGGCTATTATTTACTATTATGGCAGATCTTTTAGGTGAACTGATACAAAAAAACAACTCTAAAATAATAATGGTTGTCCTTGACGGTCTTGGAGGCCTCCCCCAAAAGGGCAAGACCGAGATGGAGGTTGCAAATACCCCTAACCTTGACGGGCTTGCCAGTGTTTCCGCAACAGGCCTCCACATACCTGTTTCACCTGGTATAACACCAGGAAGCGGGCCTGGACACCTTGGCATCTTTGGTTACAATCCTGTTGACTGGCAGATTGGAAGGGGTGTGCTTGAAGCCCTCGGACTCGGAATGGAGCTCAGAAATACCGATGTTGCCATGCGCTGTAATTATGCCACGATTAAGGATGGGGTTATTGTTGACAGGAGAGCGGGCAGGATTCCCACTGAAAAAAGCAGGGTTCTTACGGAAAGGCTTCAGCAGGAGATCCCGAGGATTGAGGATGTTGAGCTTATCTTTGCCCCTGGTATGGAGCACCGTTTTGCGGTGGTTTTCAGGTTTAATGAAGAGCTTCCCGAGGGTGCTGGAAATGTAAATGACACTGACCCTCAGAAGGAGGGCAAGGCTCCCCTTGAGCCTGTCGGGCAAAACCCTGCCTCCCAGAGGGTTGCCTCTATAGCAAAGGAGCTCATAAAAAGGGCATCAGAGGTCCTGAAGAAAGAGGAGAAGGCCAACTACATACTGCTTAGAGGAATAGCCCAGGTGCCTGCCATTCCTTCCTTTTACGATAAATTTGGTCTTAAGGCCCTTGCAATAGCTGTTTACCCAATGTACAGGGGACTTGCGAGGTTAATCGGAATGGATACACCTGAGGTTAAAGGGGATATTGAGGAAGAGATAGAATTCTTAAAGTCCAATTATGACAAATATGACTTCTTTTTCATGCATGTGAAGAAGACAGACTCCTATGGTGAAGATGGCAACTTTGAGGCAAAGGCTAAGAAGCTTGAAGAGTTTGACCGCTTCCTGCCTGAGATACTGTCATTGAAACCTGATGTGCTTGTGATAACCGGTGACCATTCAACACCATCGGTTCTCAAAAGTCATAGCTGGCACCCTGTGCCGGTTCTCATACACTCACCCTATGTGCTTGGTGGCCTGAGCAAGGGCTTTACCGAGCGTGAATGCGCAAAGGGTGAACTTGGCATCTTCAGTGCCTACCACATATTACCCCTTTCGCTTGCCAACGCAGGCAGGCTGAAAAAGTTTGGTGCCTGATAGCTGAAAGTGATACTTACCGATACCCACTGCCATTTAAACATGGATGCCTTTAGCAAAGACCTGCCCGATGTGCTTGAAAGGGCAAAGGAGGCAGGTGTTGAAAGGCTTATCTGCGTTGGGGTAGATGAAGAAAGCTCTGAAAAAGCTATTGAGCTCGCAAAACAATATAAGGGAGTTTATGCCACAGCCGGCTACCATCCCCATGATGCTAAGGACTACCCCGATGGTTTTGATGAAAAACTCAGACAATGGGCAAAGCAGGGGTTGATAGTTGCCCTTGGAGAGATAGGCCTTGATTACCACTACGACCACTCACCAAGGGAAATCCAGAAAGAGATATTCCTCAGGCAGCTTGCCCTTGCTAAGGAATTGAACCTACCAGTGATCATCCACAGCCGTGAGGCAGCCGATGACACTTACAATATCCTTAAAGAATCCGGTATCAGCACAGGAGTTATGCACTGCTACTCTGGAAGCCCTGAAAGGGCTGAGCGATTTATGGCTCTTGGATTTTATATATCTATTTCAGGGCCTGTGACCTTTAAAAAAGCCGAAAGGCTTAAGAAAGTTGCCTCTTCGGTGCCTGATGAGTATCTACTCATTGAAACCGATGCCCCCTACCTCACCCCATCTCCTTACAGGGGCAGGAGAAACGAGCCTGCCTATGTGAGACTTGTTGCAGAAGAGGTGGCAAGGCTAAGGGGTGTAAGCACCGAGGATATAGCCCGAATCACATCACTTAATGCTTCAAGGCTATTTGGCATTCAGCCCCTGGAGCAAGGCCCTGCCATTGCCTACAAGATAAGGGATTCCCTTTATCTCAATATCACCAACCGCTGTAGCAATGCCTGCAGTTTCTGTGTCCGTTACCATACAGATTATGTCAAGGGACATAACCTTCGGCTTACCCATGAGCCATCCCTTGAAGAGCTAAAAGAGGCAATAGGTGACCCCAGGGCATACAGGGAGATAGTGTTTTGTGGCTATGGTGAGCCAACCCTGAGGCTTGATTTGATAAAGGAACTCTCAAGATGGATTAAGCAAAAGGGGGGAAGGGTAAGGATTAACACCAATGGCCATGGCAACCTGATAAATAAAAGAAACATCCTGCCTGAGTTAAAGGGCATTGTGGATGCTGTCTCAATAAGCCTTGATGCACAGGATGAGGAGACCTACCAGAGGATATGTAGACCCCTTTATCCCGATGCATTCAAGGCGGTGGTTGAGTTTATCAAAGAGTCCGTTAGATATATACCTGAGGTTACTGTTACGGTGGTTGACCTTCCTGGAGTTGATATTGAAAGGTGCAGGGAGCTTGCCCTTTCCTTAGGTGCTACCTTTCGGGTCAGACACTACAACGTGGTCGGATGATTTCACCCATCTAAGGAAGGCCTCCACCACCTCTGGGTCAAACTGGGTGCCCGCATTTTGGCTTATCTCCTCTATTGCATAATCAACGGTTCTTTTTTCCCTGTAGGGTCTATCAAAGGTGATGGCATCAAAGGCATCGGCAACCGCTATTATCCTTGATATCAGGGGTATCTCCCCTCCTTTAAGACCAATCAGTCCTGAGCCATCGTAAAACTCATGATGACATCTGATGCACTCAATAATATCCATAAAACCCACAATCTCAGAAAGTATCTCTGCACCAATCACAGGGTGTTTCCTTATCTCCTTCCACTCCTTCTCATCCAGCGCACCAATCTTGTTTAAAAGCTGGTCAGGGATTGCTATCTTACCGATATCATGCAGGAGACTACATATCTTCAGTTTTTCAATCTCTTCATCATTGAGCCCGAGCTCCCTTCCTATCTCAACCGCATAGGCGGTAACCCTTTCTGTATGTCCTGCTGTCCAGAGGGAGCGAGCCTCAAGGGCCTTTATGAAGGAGTTTATAGTGCCAATAAAAAAGGCCTGCATCTCCTCGGTAAGCAGGGCGTTTTCAATAAAAAGCCCTGCAAAGGAGGAGAGGGTGTTAAGGAGCTTGACATCGCCTGAGAAGAACTCCTCCCCGCTGATTTTATCAGCAACAACTATCAGCCCAACAGTTCTCTTTTTTCCAGTAAGGGGGGCAACAAGTATGGAGTTTATCTCCAGCCTGTTTAAACCCTCCACAGCCTTTACATCACAGATGGTTGTAGACCTGCCCCTTGAAAGCATCTCCCTGAAGAGCGAAATACTGTTTAGAAGCTCCTCGCTGGCATTCCACCTTCCCGTTGACCTCTTTGTGTAAAATCTCCTAAGGGCATGGTTATAAAGAAGCACGGCGATGGTCTTTACATTGAGCTGATTTGATATCTCATCAATCAGACTCTTGCACAGCTCATCAACAGTGGCACCGGAGAACTCTTCGGTAAGCCTGTAAAGGAGGGAGAGTTCTTCGTAGGTCTTACTCAGCTCATTTATGGTTAACCGGAGGTCTTCCCTCAGTCTATCTATTTCCAATTCGTTCAAGGACAATCTCCAGCAGGCTTCTTGGACTGAAGGGTTTTGTAATATACCTTTCAACGCCTGTATTCAAACCAAGTCTTTCGTCATCCTCCTGACCTTTGGCAGTAAGCATAAAAACAGGAATGTCAGAAAGTTCAGGGTCATTCTTCAGTGTCCTGCATATCTCTATCCCGCTGATTTCGGGCATCATCCAGTCCAGTATTATAAGGTCAGGCCGTTCCTGTCTTATCCTTTCAATGGCTCCTTTGCTCTCCCTGAGAGTTACTACCTGAAGACCAGCCCTCTTCAGTTTGTCCTCTATCATCATCAATATAAAGGGCTCGTCATCTATCACCATTACCTTTGCCATTATGCCTCTCTTTTGGTAAAAGAACAGTAACTGTTGTGCCTTTGCCTACCTTGCTTTTTATGTTGACAGTACCTCCGTGGAGCTGAATGATCTTTCTACAAAGTGAAAGTCCAAGCCCCGTACCCTTTGTGCGAGTTGCATATCTACCCCTGTAGAAGCTCTCACCAATATGGGGGATATCGGTCTCTGGTATACCCCATCCTGTATCAGCTACTTCTATTATAACATACCCCTCGTGAGGTCTTATTCTTAGCTCTATTTTTGCACCTCTGTCCGAGTATTTTATTGAGTTATCTACAAGGTTTGCTATAACCTGTAAAAGTCTGTCGCTATCAGCCCAAAAATCCTTTATCTTGCCCCTGTAGTCCACCTTAAACTCTATGTCTTTTTTCCTCAGGGGAACCTGAAATAGCTCTTTTACCTTTCCTATAAGGTCATCAAAATCAACCTCGGTATATATGAGCTGTTCTTTACCACTTTCAATCTTAGATATATTAAGCAGGTCTGAAACCATCTCAGACAGCCTTAATCCCTCATCATATATTGTCTGAAGGTACTGCTCAGCCCTTTCCCCCTCAACCTCTTTGTCTATGAGCATCTCGGTAAGCCCAACAATTGCAGAAAGGGGGGTTCTGAATTCATGGGAAACAGACCTTATGAGGTCTGTTCTCATCCTCTCTATCTCCTTCTCCCTGGTAACATCCCTCAGAACCTGTACAGCTCCGTATATACGACCCGATGGGTCTATGAGAGGGAGTGATTGTATTTTTATCGTATGGGTCTGTCCTTCCCTGAAAACCCTTATCTCACCCTCTGCTTCCTTACCCTTGAGGGCACTGGTTACAGGACATTGCCCCTCAGAGAATCGGCTGAAGACATCCTGATAGTGTTGGCCCACAAGGGAAGGGGCATTCTGACCAAGCAGTCTCTCTACTGACCTGTTTACAGATATAACCCTCCCTGTGGTGCTTACCGTGCAGACCCCTTCAGAAATGGTATTAAGGATAGCCTCTGCAAGACCCTTTTCACGAATCCTGTTTTCATAAAGATAGCTTCTTTCGCTTGCCATGCCAAAGATATCAGCAACTATCCTTAAAAAGTGGAGCTCATCCTCATCGTATTTTATGTGAAGCCTGTTGGCAATGGTGATTACTCCAACAGCCCTGTCTCCTACCATTACAGGAAGTGATAGGAGAGACCTGAAGCCCTCCATCTTAAGGGCATCAATGAAGTAAAGCCGTTCGTATTCTGTGATGTCATAGATATGTATGGGCTTTTTCATCTCTATTGCATACACCTCAGGGCAGGTAACATGAAAGGACAGATTTGAAACCCCTGGGAATATACCCTTTGAGTATCTGATAGAAAGGGTCTCATCATCCACCCTTTCCCAGAACATTATTGCATCAGCCCTTGTAAAAGAGTAGATTAAATCTGCACCCTCCTTTATAAGGGCATTTGAATCCTCCACAGAGGCAAGCTTGGAGGTAAAGCTTAGCAGGAACTCCTTTTCTCTCTGTCTCCTGTCCTGATGGGTTTTAAACATCTCCCTCATGCCCTCATAAAGCCTTATGTTTTCAAGGGCAAGCCCTGCCATCTCGCCTACAGAGTTCAAAATCCTCTCCTCATCCTCTGTAAAATAATGCTCGCTGAACTTAAAAAGACAGAAAACACCTACCACCTTCTCCTTTCCACGGATTGGGAAACAGCAGTAACCCTTGATACCCGAATGTTTTAAGACAGTTCTTTGCACCCTGTCATCCTGGCTCACATCGGAAGTGGTGATTCCCTCACCGGTCAGAGCAACCCTGCCAGGGATATCCTCGCCCAACCTGACAGTGCCTGCCTCCCTTACGAACTGCTCGGAAATCCCCCTGTGGAAGGAACATTCAAGGAGCTTTTTATTCTCATCAAGTATAAATATCCCTCCTCCATCCATATCAAAGGTCTCAATCAGTTTATCTAAAACCTTTGAAAACACCTCCTCTGACTTTAAAGAACGGCTGATAATGGATGCAAGGCTGTTAAGCAGGGTGAGCTCCTGATTTCTCTTTTTCAGCTGGGTCTCATTCATAACCCTCTGGGTGACATCCCTCATAAGCTCAAGTATATAGATAACATTACCCTCTCTGTCCCTTATGGGGGAGGCATATATCTCCTCGTAGCACTTATTGTCTTTAAGGTCATAATGCTCATGGATTGCATGTAGCACCTCGCCCTTTGAAAAAACAGCACTTAGAGGGCATTCCTCACCCTCCATCCAGCAGGGTTTCATCCCCCTGTGGGTGACATCAAAGCACTTTTTATTTATAAGTGCCCTGCCAAACTTCTCCTTTGCCTTCAGATTTGCATTGACTATATTGTAGTCCCTGTCAATGATTATTATTGCATCCTGAATGCTATTCATTATTATCTCTAAATGCTCCTTTGATTCCTCAAGTTTCTGGAGCAGTTCTGCCTGTTCGGTAAAATCCTTTATAATGCCAATCTTTCCTATGACTTTCTCTCCACTCATTATAGGTGCTCCAGTAATGAGCACAGGCACATGAGAGCCATCTCTTGCAAGGATTTCTACCTGATAGGTGGAGTGTTCTCCCTTCAGTCTCTTTGTCTCAAGCTCCTCCCTCACAATCTGACGGTTCTTCTGGTCAAAAAAGTCATAAAGGCTTGCCCCGATTACCTCCTGCCGTGAGTATCCGAACATGTTTAAAAAGGCTGGATTAACATCAACAATCCTGTCATTGGCATCAACAACCCATAGCCCGTCCATCATTGTATTAACATAAAGGTCCTTCTTTTTAAGCTCCTCGTTCTTGTCTTTAAGAGACCTCACCATATCATTAAACATATCAATAAACTGGGCAAACTCCTCATTTTTATGGTCATCTACCTGAACATCAAGGTTTCCCCTCTTTATCTCCTCAGCAGCCTTTATCAGGTTTTTAAGGGGTCTGTCATAGCGTCTTATAAGAAGATAGGAAAATAGCACTGAAAGACAAAGGCCCACCAAAAGATAAATCACCACTGACCTGTCTATTGCATGATACATATGCTGTACTGTGTCAAGGTAGTCAATCTTTCCCTCTTCAAGGGCAAGGATATCCCTCTGCATAGAATGTATAATGCTGCTTTTGACGGAAAGGTAAAAAGGCATGAGCACAAGGATGTAAAGTAGCAGAAAGGCCAAAAGGGGTTTCAAGTACTTACCTAATTTCATATTAGATATTATAACAAAAGAGAGGGCCGCGATTAACAGAAGGATAAATAATTTTGGCAATAGGCCATCCTGTTATGTTACTCTTATAGGAGAAACTTTTGAAAGGAGACAGTTATGGCACAGGCAAAGTCAGGAGACAGGGTCAGGGTCCACTACAGTGGATTCCTGGAAGATGGCACAGTCTTTGACAGCTCCCTTGACCGTGACCCTCTTGAATTTACACTCGGAGAGGGTATGGTCATAAAGGGTTTTGAGGATGCTGTCATGGGAATGAACGAGGGGGAGTCAAAAACTATCTCAATCCCTTCAGAAGAGGCTTATGGTCCCTACAGGGAAGACCTGGTTGCTGTGGTTGAAAGGAGAATGGTTCCACCTGATATTGACCCAAAGGTCGGTCTTGTACTTCAGTTGAGGACACCTGATGGCCAGGTAACCGATGTGGTGGTGACCGATGTAACCGATGAGACCATCACTATTGACGCAAATCATCCACTTGCAGGGAAGGATCTCATCTTTGAGATTAAATTAATGGAAATCCTCTAAACCGTGGCAGGCCGTTTCTGGGCCTGCCCCATCTTTTCTCTATGCTTACCATTTCTAAAGGAAGAATCATCTTCTACAGGCTCTTTGATATTGCCTCTGAGATTGACCTTCATTACATTGAGCGGGTGGCAGCAGAGGGAGCAAAAAGACTAAAACTCTCAAAAAGACCCTACATGAAGGCCCTTCAGTTTACCAATCCACCTGTTTCACTTGAGATGAGTTCCTATGAAAAGGAGTTCATGGGCAGCATAATGAGGGTTGATGTGCTTTCAAAGCTTTATGACTTTGGTGTCCTGTCTATAGCCTTCAGTGTTAACCTGCCAGAGGGCACCAGCTTCAAGATGCTTGAGCAAATTGCTTCCTACATTGATACAAATATGCCCTTTGACGAAAGGGCCTATCAGATAGCAGAAGACATCATAAAAACCTTTACCGATGCCCTTGAGGAGCCTGAGATAAAAAGGGACTTTTACGAAGACTATACGGTCTACTTTATTGAAAAACTGAGTAAACCCATAAGTTCGGAGGAGTTCCTCTCTCTGTACAACCCCGCCCCTCTGTTACTTAATGAGACAAAGCCCCTCAGTGACTATACAGTTCAGGAGACCATCAAGTTCCGCTTCAGCTACTACCCTGATGACCTGGTGATCATCCACCTTGATAATGCCTTTATCATTGAGCCATCGGGCATATCTGACCTGCCCGATGTGCTTGAGTTTGCAAACGCCCAGATACTTGAACTTCGTTACTATGACACCACACTTGACAACGAACTTAACCTGATTTATCAGGAGCTTTCTGAAAGGGCATCACCCTCAATATTCAGATTAAAGGAATATGAGAGACTGGCAAGAAGGCTTACCCAGACTGTAACCGACCTTACCGAGGTGACCGAGAGGGTAAACAATGCACTGAAGGTAACCGAGGATGTTTACTATGCAAAGATTTACCGAACCGCCATGACCCTGCTTAGAAGCAAAGACTGGGAAGACAGTATTGAGAATAAGCTTCAGGTGATTATAAACACCTACAGGATGCTCTATGATGAGATATCAACAAAGAGGGAGCAGCTCCTTGAGCTTGGTATCTTTCTGCTCATAGTGATAGAGATTTTCCTCGCAGTCGTTGGATTCTGGTAACCCCCTACCCCCTACACGCTACCCCCTATCTTATATACATCCCATAAAGATTATATATAAAATGTCCCTTAACAGTAAGGGCATCTATCTTCCATTTCTCTGGAAGGGGCCAGTAGGGAGCAGCCTCCTTTAGAGCCTTCATAGCTGCTTCATCAAGTTCAGGATAACCTGAGGTTCTCACAAGCTTTACCTCACCGAGGCTTCCATCTTTTTTTATGGTGAAATTAATCCAGAGGTCTCCATAAATACCCCTTCTTGCAGCCTCCTCTGGATAAACCCAGATGCTTTCAATCCGTTCCTTCAGCTTCATCATGTAGCTGTGGTACTTTAACTCCTTTGTGCTGAAGGTAACACCGCTCTTCGGTTTTGGCCCTCCCACCTCGGTCCCTTTAGCCACCTCGCTTATTATTTTTTTATCAAATAACGCCTCTGGACCAAGGGGTTTCGTTAAAGAAGAAGCTGGGGTTTCCTTGCTCCCTTCATCTTGCTTAATAGCTGTCTTTTTCTCAATTTCCTTTCTTTCTATGCCCTCCCCCCTGCTAATAACACCTTTTTCCTGCCTATTCCTTTCAGATAAACCCCTTTCAGAGGGGGCTCTTTTCTTTTCTGAAATAACAGGAGCTTCTCTTTGCCTTTTTAAGACCTTTCCCTTTGTTTTCCCTTCCCCGATAGTGCCTTTCCTGGGCTCTTTCCTCTCAGCCCTTCTGGATGGCTTTTTAAGTGGTGGCTCTGTTTTTTTCCCTTCAGCCTTCTTTAAAACCCTTGGTGTTTTCTTCTTTGATGGAGTTAATTTTTTTGGTCTTACAGTCTTCTTTTCAGGCTGGATAAGCCTTGCCACAATAGCCCTTTCTTCCTCTTTTCTATCAGGCACAAAGGGGATATTGAAAAGAAGCAGTATAAAGGTTAAATGGATTAACAATGAAACAGCTAAGGAGTGTTTGAGTTTCAATGGACAAACTTCCCGAATCTCTTTATAAAGCTTATGAGCACTCCCCTGCCCTGTTCCTTTTTAAGCCAGAGCCTCATACTGAGTTCCTGCATCTCAGCACTGGAGAATATGCTCACAAGTTTTTCAGCATTTCTATCACTTTTGAGGAAATAGCCCTGAAGAAGCTTCATAAATCTGAATCTTGAAAGGAATCTTCCTTTCCAGAGCCTTTCATAAAGATGAGGTGTTTCCTGTGCAATTGCCTGGGCAACAAAATCGGCTGACTTCATAGCATAGTAAATCCCCTCAAAGGTAAGGGGCATCACCTGCCCTGCTGCATCACCAACGAAAAAAACGCGGTTTTTCCTTATCGGGCCTCCATTCCAGAGGGGTATCTTATAGCCCTGAAGCCTCATATTCTCAGGCTCTGCCCTGTAACCAACCCTTTTGAGAAACTCTTTTAGGCACCTTTTTGCCCTTTTTGGCTCATCAGTTCCTGTGCCAACTGATACACCATCCGGGCGGGGGAAAATCCAGGAATAAGCACCAGGAGCATGGCTTTTACCAAACCAGAACTCACAGGCCTCATGTCCCTTTACATTCATTCTGCTTGAAAGGGTATAAACATAGGGAAGGGGTTTTAACCCGAGCCATCCTCTTACCGCAGAATTTACCCCATCGGCAGCCACCAGATAATCTGCCTCAATCACTGAACTTCCATTTTTATGAAGGACCTTAACCTTTATTCTCCTTTCAACCTCTACACCCCTCACCACTGCCTCCATAACCTTGCAACCCCTTTGTTCAGCAAGCCCCCTCAAGAGGCTATCAAACTCTCCTCGCTCAACCACCCTTAGATGTCCACCCCTAAGGCCAATCTCAAGACGCTTTCCTGATGGAGAGACAAACAAAACCGAGTTTACGCTTTTGTAGCTCAGGTCTTCTGGCAGTTGGAATTCTCTGAAAAGTGTAGAGGGCATTCCGCCACCACAGGGTTTTTTGCGCTTCAGGTCCCTTTCAATCATAATCACACGAAGACCTGCCTCGGAAAGCCTTCGTGAAGCCGTAGCACCAGCAGGCCCTCCACCAACCACTATGACATCATATCTATTTGAGAAGGCAAAGTTCTTCAATCCTGAGATTTACCTGTAAGGGTAAAAGGCTTCAGATTACTCGCTGGCTCTAACGGTCAGCACAGCACACTCTGCGTTTTTTACCACCTTTTCAGCCGTGCTTCCGAAAAAGAGCCTGTCAAGCCCCTTTCTTGCATGGGATGCAACCACTATAAGGTCAATCCCTTCTGATTTTGCGTAGTTTATAATCTCCTCATAGGGAATCCCCCTTAAAACCCTGTAGCTTATTTTTTCAAGCCCCCTTGTTTTTTCAAGATAAGCACGCTGAATCTGTTTGTTTGCCTCCTCTTCAAGGCTCTTAAACAGCTCATCAACTGCCACATGGGGCACATAAAGACCCGATGCCTGGGTCACATCATGGATTACATGGATAATATGAAGTTCTGCATTGTACTTTTTAGCCAGGTCCACGGCATAATCAATAGCCGTTTCTGAGCCTCCCAGGAAGTCGGTTGGGAAAAGGATTTTCTCAATCTTCATAGGATACCTCCTTAAGAAATTTTGCAGCATCCTCAGGGGATGTGGTTAAAGTATACATGCCAGAGCCAAGCTCAAAACCTGTCAGCCTCCTGACACGGGGCATGATTTCTATGTGCCAGTGAAAGTCCTCTCCAAGGGTATGCCACTTAGCCCTTTTGGGTATCTTGCTCGGAGCTGAATGAAATACAAAGTTATAGGGTGGGTTCTTCAGCACCTTTCTCAATCTCCCTATAACATCGGTCATAATTACGGCAAGGTCAGACCTTTCCTCATCGGTTATCTCCTTAAAAAAACAGCTGTGTCTCTTAGGCATTATCCATATCTCAAAGGGAAACCTGGTGGCAAAGGGACAGAAGGCAAAAAAGTGCTCTGTCTCTTTCACTATTCTACGGTTAAACCTCTTCTCCTCACGCATTATATCGCAGAAGATGCAACGCTCCTTATATCCAAAATACCCCTTGGCTCCGTCAAGTTCCTCCTTTATCCTCTTGGGTATGATTGGTGTGGCGGTGATGAATGAATGGGAGTGTCCGCAGAGGTCTCCTGAAAGGGCACCGCAGTTTTTATGGATCATAACATAGCGTATCCTTTCATCCTTCTCAAGCTCAAGGGTCCTTCTGTAATAGGCATCAATAACCCTTTCCATCTGCTCTGCCCCGAGGTCTTCAGGCGCAACACCATGCTCAGGGGTTTCAAGAACCACCTCGGAAACCCCAAAGGAATTCATCATATCGTACATCCCCACCCCTCTACGCTCAAGCTGTATGTCATAGGAGAAGATGGAACCCTCTGTCCGAATCACCCTGACAAGGGGTTTACCCTGCTCATCCTTGTAGCTAAGAACTTCAGTGGCTGTTTCTGATTGGGCACAGAGAAGGCAGCTGCCTTTAAGGGGTACCTCCTTGGGAGAGACATAATCTTCGGGTGAGTGGGATTGCTTGTACACCACCACCCATCTTCCAAGCAAGGGGTCTCTTCTTAACTCGTTCATGAAATACTCCTGTCAAGTATTTTATTCAGTCCTTTTAAGGTAAGCATGGGGACCAGAGTGTAGGGGAAGTCAAGAAAATCCCTTACAACCCAGGCCATTCCACCAGTTATAACAACTGAACAGCTTCCTATCTCCCTTTCTACCTCATCCCTCAAACGCCTCACCGCACCTGCGGTGCCATAAATAACCCCTGACATTATACTACTTTTTGTGTCCCTGCCTAAAGGCAGGGATGGCCTTTCTGGTTCAAGCCCTGGCAGCCTTGATGTCCTCTCTGAAAGGGATTTCAACATGGTCTCAACCCCTGGCATTATATGTCCACCTATTAGCTCGGCCTCCTCGGTTACCACAGTGGTGGTTGTTGCGGTGCCAAAATCAACGACCAGTACATTTTCCCTGTAAAGCTCATAAGCAGCAACTGCATTGGCAATCCTGTCAGGCCCGAGGGTCTCGGGCTTATTAAGGTTTATTCTCAACCCTGTATCAGTCCTGTAATCAAGTAAGATGGGCCTTAGGCCTGTGAACTCCTCTATAGCATCAACTATAGCTTCGGTCAACTCTGTAACAACCGATGAGATTATCGCCCCTTCAGTGGGTTCGTTTTTTATCAATTCCTGAAGGGCTGACTTTATATCCTCCCTGCCAGACTTTAAATCGGTTTTTAAACTGGCTGTCCTTAACTCGTCGGAGATAAAAAAACCAATCTTTATGGTGGTATTTCCTATATCAACACAGAGCCTTCCCTTCATCTTATATGAACAACCTCTTCATAGGTAAGAACCTCCTTTTTTCCATCCCCCTTTCTTTTTACGATAAGATGACCTCTTTCATCAACTCCCAGGGCTACTGCCTCATAAGAGCCTCTGTTAGTGACCACCTTAACCCTTTCTCCCACTGTTCTGCTCAGGTCCTTCCATTTTCTGATAAGGGTCTCTCTGTCCTTCAAAATCCTTTTAGCAGAAGAAATCTCCGAAAGGATGGCCAATATAATCTCATCCCTTCTGTAAATCCTGCCGCTTTCAGCCAGCAGGCTTGTCCCCCTTCCCTCTGAACAGGCTAACAGCTCTTCATTGGAGGAATTTACATTAATACCTATCCCTATAACCAGAAAATTTATATCCTCTGCACTTAAAGAGCCCTCAATAAGTATCCCTCCAAGCTTTTTTTCATCCCAGTAAATATCATTGGGCCATTTGCTCCAGAGATGTCCCCTCGCCTCAGGGACTATACCCTGAAGTGCCTCAATAACACACACAGAAGAGTAAAGGGTAAAAAGCTCTGGGTAGGTAACATCCTCTAATTCCCTGTATATCAGGCTCATATAGATGTTCTTTCCCTCTGGAGAAAACCACTCTCTGCCTCTTCGCCCCCTTCCCTTAAACTGTGAGTTAGCAATAACCACTGTCAGGTGGGGATAACCCCTTCGGGCATATTCAACCGCTCTGTTATTGGTTGAATCCACCCTGTCGTAATAGATAAGTCGGAACTTTTCAGTTTCTTCCAGACTCTGTGAAAGATACCTTAAATCGTTCGGCAATAATCCTTCTGAACCTTGGGGTATAAATGAGGTCATACACATCCTCTTTGTCAGGGAAAAGGCTTAGGGCGACTCTCTTTGTATTCTCAATAAGGGTGAGGGCCTCCTGCATTGAAAGCTCTGACTGCATGAGAATGGCCTGAGTAAGGTCAACTATAAACCTGAGCCTTTTTATCCTCCTGTTTTCCTCCCTTATCGGGTCGGTCATCCTGTTTTTTCCTCCCACTGGCATTCCTCATAGAGTGCACACTCAGAGCAGTTTGGCTTTCGAGCCTTACAGACCCTCCTGCCATGTAGAATCATGGCAAGGGTAAATCTTGTCCAGCTGTCCTCTGGTATTTTTTTCATAAGATCAAACTCAACCTTATCAGGGTTTTCCTCTGAGGTAAGACCAAGCCTTCTGCTTACCCTTAATACATGGGTATCAACAGCTATTGCCTGCTTTCCAAAGGCAACACCAAGCACCACATTGGCAGTCTTCCTTCCCACTCCAGAAAGGGATGTAAGGTCTTCAAGATTGTCAGGCACCCTGCCACCGAATCGTTCCACTATGTCCTTGCAGCAGGATAATACCTGTCGTGTCTTGTTTTTATAAAACCCTGTTGGTTTAATCTCCTGTTCAAACACCTTAGGGTCTGCCTCTGCATAGTCCTTTGGGGTTCTGTATTTTTTAAAGAGCCTTCTGGTGACCTCGTTTACTCTCTGGTCAGTGCACTGGGCTGACAGAATTGTCGCCACTAAAAGCTCAAGGGGATTTGAATGCTCAAGCTCTATCCTGGGCTCAGGATAGGCCTTAAAGAGCTTCTTCAGTATTGCCTTAACATCTGCCATAGATAATAAACCCTAAATCCTAATTTCTAAACTCCAAACAAATTCAAAACCCTACCCCCTACACCCTACCCCCTATTTTATAACTCTACTCCTCTTTTAATATCACCACTTCAACCTTCCCCTTCAGTTTTTCAGCAAACCTCTCAGCATCAGACTCTGTTCCAACAATGCTTCCATAATGCATTGGTACTGCTATGTCAGGCTTAATGTCCAGTGCAGCCTGAACAGCCTCATCAGCGGTCATAACATAGGTGCCACTTACAGGCAGTAAAGCCACATTAACATCTTTAAAATCCTTCATCTCAGGTATGTAGTCTGTATCACCTGCTATGTAAATCCTCTTTCCATCAACCTCAAAGATGTAACCTACCCAGCCCTTTGCCTTGGGGTGAAACTCTTTGTTAGTGTTGTAGGCAGGCACAGCCTCAATCTTAACGCCCTTTACCTCAATGACATCGCCAGGTTTGACAGTCCTAACATCACCTGTTAGTTTTGAAGCACAATCAGGAGTAGCAACTATCACTGTATCACTGCCCTGTATCTTCTGTACATCTTCAGGAGAGCAATGGTCATAGTGCTCATGGGTTATAAGGATGAGGTCTGCTCTGTCCTGTCTTTTTAACTTAAAGGGGTCAGTAAAGACCGTTACATTCTTTCCTACCACCTTGAATGTGTCATGACCAAGCCAATGAATGTTCTCAACCATCTCTTTTACCTCCTTTGCCTTGGGATAGGTTATTGAGGGGGAAAGGGTTACAAGAAGACCTATTATAATCACCAGATATCTCATATTACACCCCCATTTAGATTATACCAAAATTATACCACATAGTCTTTTGAGATTGGGATGGAAACCCTTCTTTATCAACAATTGCTTGCTTCTATGATATAATTAAGACCACAGACTGCCTTGAATTCTGATTTTCTTTATTGCCACAGGAAGTCTCATACCTGCGAGCTTAATATGAAATTTGTCGATTATGTGAAAATTCATGTTCAATCTGGCAAGGGCGGAAAGGGATGTGTCAGTTTCCGAAGGGAGAAGTTTATTCCCAGG
The DNA here is from genome assembly GCA_964539375.1 of uncultured Nitrospirota bacterium. Classification (GTDB taxonomy): domain Bacteria; phylum Nitrospirota; class Thermodesulfovibrionia; order Thermodesulfovibrionales; family JdFR-85; genus JAADIE01. Next base: position 26,332 of record CAZIIE010000002.1, read on the forward strand.
GGTGGACCTGATGGTGGTGATGGTGGTAAGGGTGGTGATGTGATAATCAGGGCTGACCCACAGCTATACACTCTTCTTGACCACAGGTACAAAAAAAATTATCGTGCTGAAAATGGCCAGCATGGTATGGGGAAAAACCGTCATGGAAGAAACGGAAAGGACTTGATTATAAAGGTTCCTGTTGGTACGGTGGTTAAGGATGCAAACACCGGTGAGATAATAGCTGACCTTGACAGAGCTGGCTCTGAGTGCATTGTTGCCCGTGGTGGAAGGGGCGGGCTCGGTAATGCCCATTTTGCCACCCCAACCCGTCAGGCGCCAAGATATGCCCAGCCTGGAGAGCCTGCTGAGGAACGAGACCTTATACTGGAGCTAAAGCTGATTGCTGATGTTGGTCTGATAGGTCTCCCAAACGCAGGGAAATCAACCCTGATATCAAGGATTTCAGGGGCAAGACCAAAGATAGCTGATTATCCCTTCACAACCCTAACTCCAAATCTCGGTGTTGTCAAGGTTGATGACCTGAGGAGTTTTGTGGTAGCCGACATCCCTGGCCTTATAGAGGGTGCTCATTCTGGTGCAGGACTTGGTCTTCGTTTCTTACGGCATGTTGAAAGGACGAAGCTTCTGCTTCATCTTATTGATGTCTCTGCCATGACCGAGGGCAAGCCCTCGGAAAACCTGCAAAAGATAAACCGCGAGCTGGAGCTATATTCTCGTGAGCTTTCCAGAAAGCCCCAGATTGTGGTGGCCACAAAGATTGATATTGCCGACAGGGAGAAGCTCAACGAGATAAGGAATTATTGTAAAATAAAGGGGTTAGAGCTTTTTGAGATATCCGCAGTAAGAGGGGATGGACTTAAGGAGCTGATAATTGAGGTGGTAAATAGGCTAAGGGAGAGCTGATGAAGATAGTTGTAAAAATAGGCAGTAATATTGTGGCAGGCCCAGAGGGGCTTGATGAAAAACAGATAAACCGTATTGCCTCTGAAATCTCAGAGGTCTTTTCAAAGGGTGAGGAGCTGGTTGTGGTATCCTCCGGTGCAATTGCTGCTGGTATGAAGAGGCTTTCCCTAAAAAAACGCCCCTCTGACATAAGACACAAGCAGGCCACCGCTGCGGTTGGACAGAGTGCCCTCATGTGGGCCTACGAGCAGGCCTTTTCAAAGTTCCAGATAGGGGTTGCTCAGGTTCTACTTACAAGGGATGCCTTCTTTGACCGACTTAGATACATCAATGCAAAAAATACCCTTCTGACACTGCTTGACTACAGAGTGATACCCATTATCAATGAAAACGACACAGTTTCTGTTGAGGAGATAAAGTTCGGTGACAATGACCTTCTCGCCTCGCTGGTTGCAGGCCTTTTAGGTGCAGACCATCTGGTTATACTGTCCGATGTTGACGGTCTCTATGATAAGGACCCGAGAAAACACAGCAATGCAAGACTGATAAAAACCGTTAAGGAAATAACCCCTGAACTGAAAAGCCTTGCCGGTGGAGCAGGCAGTCTGGTTGGTACAGGGGGGATGTATTCAAAAGTGCTGGCAGCTGAAAAGGCAACGGGCTTTGGTATAAAAGTAAGCATAATAAATGGTAGAAAAAGGGGGCTTTTAAAGGAGCTACTTTTAGAGGGTAAGGACGCTGGAACAACCTTCCTTCCAGCTAAAAAAAGGCTCACCGCAAGGAAGGGATGGATTGCCTTTGGCTCAAGGGCAAAGGGAGAGATAGTGATAGACGATGGTGCAGTTAAGGCACTTAAAACAATGGGTAAGAGTCTTCTTCCCTCTGGCATAGTCAATGTAAATGGCCAGTTCAATGCAGGCGATGCTGTTTACTGCGTGGATGAACGGGGTAACAGGATTGCAAAGGGGCTTACCAACTACTCCTCTTCAGAGGTTGAAAGGATTAAAGGGCTCAGGACATCAGAGATTGAAAAGACCCTCGGTTATAAATACGCTGATGAGGTGATTCACAGAGACAATCTGGTTCTTGTAGGCGCATAAATCTCCTTAACCCTCAGGACCACCTCTTCGGGGGTTACCATTGAGCCCCCTGCACGGCCATAAAAATCAACTTCTGTCCTTCCCTTTACCGAAAGACGGACATCCTCAACCATCTGCCCCATGTTAAGCTCAACTACAAGAAAGTCTTTGCCCTGAAGGCTGAGCTGGGCAATCTCCTTTTCAGGGAAGGGAAAAAGCGTAATCGGTCTGAAAAGACCTACCTTGAAGCCCTCCTTTCTTAACATCTCCATGGCAGTATAACATACCCTTGAGGCAATTCCGAAGGCTATAATTACAAGCTCTGCATCCTCAACCTCAATTGCCTCATAAAGGACCTCTTCCTCTTTCATCTTACTGTACTTCTGAAAGAGCTTCTGGTTGTGTTTTTCAAGCTCTCCCTCACCAAGATATAGTGACTTTATAACCCTTGGCTCTCTGCCCTTACAGCCATCAAGCACCCAGTCCTTGGGAGGCAGGTTTGGTGGATTGTAAGGCACAGGTTCAAAGGGCTCCATCATCTGACCGAGCACTCCATCGCCAAGGATCATCACAGGGTTTCTGTACTGGTCAGCCCTGTCAAAGGCACGCATGGTGAGTTCCCAGAGCTCCTGATGGCAGTTAGGTGCGTAGACAAGGAGTTTGTAGTCTCCATGGCCTCCACCTTTTACAGCCTGAAAGTAGTCCTGCTGACTTCCAGAAATATTACCAAGACCTGGCCCACCTCTCTGCATGTTAACTATAACAGCAGGCAACTCAGCTCCTGCAAGATAAGAAATTCCTTCCTGTTTGAGACTTATACCTGGTGATGACGACGATGTCATTGCACGGGCACCTGCTGCTGAAGCGCCAAAGACCATGTTTATAGCTGCCAGTTCACTTTCAGCCTGAATGAAAACACCCCCTACCTCTTCCATCCTTCTTGACATGTACTCTGGTATCTCATTCTGGGGTGTTATTGGATAGCCAGCATAGAATCTGCAGCCAGCCTGTATGGCTGCCTCAGCAATCACCTCGTTTCCCTTCATTAAGATCTTTTCAGGCATGGCTACTGGATTATTCTTGGAACCCTGTAAAAATTGCCCTTTCTATCAGGGGCATTCTGCAGAGCCTCATCAGGTGTGATTGAGCCCTGGGGCTCATCATCACGAAAGACATTGGTTATATCAAGCACATGACTGGTTGGTTCAACACCGGTTGTGTCAAGCTCATTGAGTTTATCTATGTAGGAAAGGATGTGGCTTAACTGTCCAGAGTAAAGCTCCTTTTCCTCCTCGGTAAGCTTCAGCCTTGCTAAAAGAGCTATGTGTTCAACATCCTTATGGGATACCTTCATTTTCAGACCCTTTCAAGATGGGCAAACTTAACGGCAAGCCTCTTGACCCCCACACCGGGGAAGTTTACCGACACTTTGAGGTCATCACCCTCGCCATAGCAGTCCCTGACCACACCAATTCCCCATTTTGGATGCCTCACCCTGCAGCCGGTCTTGTAAGGCACCTTAAAGGTTGGTGCCGATTTCTTCTGAACCCTTTCCTTGGGTGCACTCTCCTGATAGTGCTTGCAGATGGCCTTCTCAACCCATCTACAGCATTCCTTGGGTATGGAAAACAGAAACCTTGAGGGCTCCTGGTCCTGAAGTTTGGAAAAGACCCTTCTTTTCTTTGCTCCTGTGAGATAGAGATGGTCCTTTGCCCTGGTCATACCCACATAAAAAAGACGGCGCTCTTCCTCAAGCTCCTCTTCACTTTCAAAGGCCTTAAAGTAGGGCAGTAGGCCCTCCTCAAGACCTGTGATAAATACCACCGAAAACTCAAGCCCTTTGGCAGTATGAAAGGTCATCAGGGAGACCTTGTCGCTTTCCGTTTCATCATCAAGTCTGGTGATCAGGGAGACATTATCAAGAAACTCATTGAGTCCCTTACCCTCTGCAGAAGCCATAAGCTCAGCGATATTCTGGATCCTCTCCTCACTCAGGTGTTCTGCATAGCCTGTTAGCTCTAAAACCTCTTTGATTATCTCTGAAACATTCTGTTTCTTTAAGGATGATAGCCTGTTAATGAGCTCAACGAAGTCCTTAAGCCTCTCAACCACTGTGGGAGAGGAAGATTTTTTAGAGCATATCTGTTTTATTGCCTCATATAGGCTTATCCCATCCTTCTTTGAGACATGCTCAATCTTATTAATTGTGGCAGCCCCTATGCCTCTTGGTGGTGTGTTTATAATCCTTCTCAGGCTTACATTGTCATGGGGATTCTGGATGATTCTCAGATAGGCTATAATGTCCTTAACCTCAGAACGCTCGTAAAAGCTCACTCCACCAACCACCCTGTAAGGAATCCTTTCCTTGCGGAGTGCTTCCTCAATTGCCCTGGATTGCATGTTTATCCTGTAAAGGATGGCAATGTCACCAAAGTTATATTTGCCTTTCAGGTATATCTCTCTTATGGTTCTTGCAATGTATTTTGCTTCATCCTCCTCATTTGGTAGCCAGTAAAAACATACCTTTTCTCCCCTTCCCCTTTCAGTCCAGAGTCTCTTTTCTTTGCGTCTTCTGTTCTCTGCAATCACAGCACCTGATACATCAAGGATGTTCTGGGTGCAGCGGTAGTTCTGCTCAAGCTTGATTATCTTTATGTCAGGAAAATCCTCTTCAAGGCGGCTGATATTCTTTACCTCTGCCCCTCTAAATTTATAGATACTCTGGTCATCATCGCCAACTACCGAGAGCTGTCTGTGACCAGAGGCAAGAAGTTTTATAAGCATGTACTGGGAATAGTTTGTGTCCTGAAACTCGTCAACCAGGATGTACTGAAACCTCTCCTGATACTTACTTAACAGGTCCTCCCTCTCCTGAAATAGCCTTACAGTAAGCATGATTAGGTCATCAAAGTCAAGGGCATTACACCGTTTAAGCTCATCCTGATAGCGAAGATAGACCTTTGCAAGCTTTTCATCAAAGCCATAGCTGTCTTCAGAGGAGATAAACTCCTCGGGGCTTATCAGGGAGGCCTTGAGATTGCTTATCCTTGCAGCCACACCCTTGTAAAGGGCCTCGTATATGTTTAGCTCCTTCAGTATGTGCCTTACCAGACTGTGCTGGTCAGCCTCATCGTATATTACAAAATCTGGGCTGTATCCGAGTGCCTTTATCTCTGCTCGGAGTATCCTGTTACACTGGGAATGGAAGGTGCCAATCCAGGGATGGTTTAGCTCACACTGAAGAATATTGCAAATCCTGGTTTTCATCTCATTGGCAGCCTTGTTGGTAAAGGTTACGGTAAGGATGGATGAGGGAGTGAGGTTTTTCTCTTTTAGAAGATAGGCAAACTTGTAAGTAATGACTCTTGTTTTACCGCTACCAGCCCCTGCAAGTATTAACAGCGGTCCTTCTGTGTGTAATAAAGCCTCTCTCTGTTGTGGGTTAAGATCATTGATTAAGGATTTGGCATTCATTTTAACTTTAATATTTTAAAACATTCGGGCAGTTCCTTGCAAATAAAACAATAGGGAGATTTGAATTTTTTATCACGGCTACTCCACTGTTACGCTTTTTGCAAGGTTTCTCGGCTGGTCAACATCGTATCCCCTTAAAACTCCAATGTGATAGGCAAGAAGCTGAAGGGGGACAACCATTAACAAAGGCTCAAGCTCTTCAGCTGTTTCAGGCACCCTGAATACCCAGTCTGACTCACTGAGTGACCTGTCTTGTACAGAGGTGAATACTATAGTCCTTCCACCCCTTGCCTTAACCTCCTCAATATTTGAAAGGACCTTTTCTTTTAAAGGCCCCTTCTGAACAAGCACAACCACTGGCATCTCCTCATCAATAAGGGCTATTGGTCCGTGCTTCATCTCACCAGCAGGATATCCCTCAGCATGGATGTAGGATATCTCTTTCAGCTTCAGCGCACCCTCAAGGGCAATGGGATACAATAATCCTCTTCCAAGGTAGAGAAAATCCTTTGCCTTTGAAAACTGCCTTGCTATCTCCTCTATCTCCTCTTCCCGCCTGAGTATGTCTTCCATCTTCTCAGGAAGCCCTAAAAGCTCATCTATCATCGCTGAGTGGTCAACCTCCTCCTTTTTAACCTCCTCAAGAAGCATTGCAAAGAGTTGTAATGCTACAAGCTGGGCTGTAAAGGCCTTTGTTGATGCCACACCAATCTCAGGGCCTGAATGGGTATAAAACACTGCATCTGCCTCACGGGCTGAGGTTGCTCCCAGAACATTGCAGATACTCAGTGTCCTTGCCCCTCTTCTTTTTGCCTCCCGCTGGGCAGCAAGGGTGTCAGCGGTCTCACCTGATTGGGTAATAGCGATAAAGAGGTCGTCTTTTTTAATCAGTGGATTTCTGTAGCGAAATTCCGAGGCAAGGTCAACCTCCACATTTACACCGCTTAAGGACTCTATGAGATACTTTCCAATAAGGGCTGCATGCCAGGAGGTACCACAGGCTGAGATGTATATCCTGGAAAGCCCTTTGAGGTAATCAGTTGAAAGGCCAAACTCATGGGGGTTAACCCTTCCCTCCCTGAGAAGCAGTCTTCCAGAAAGGGTATCAGATACTGCCCGGGGCTGCTCATGTATCTCCTTTATCATGAAATGTCTGTAACCACCTTTTTCAGCCATTGCAGGCGACCAGTTAAGGGTGACCGTTTCCTTTTTCAGCTCTATCCCATCAAGCCCTATAAAACTATAATCACCGTCCTTTACCACAACCATCTCACCATCTTCAAGAAAGACAACCCTGTTTGTGCTCCTTAAAAAGGCAGGCACATCGGATGCAATAAAGTGTCCATCCTCGGAGATACCAAACACCAGGGGGCTGTCCTTTCTTGCACCGATAAGCTTAGACCTTTCTTTCTTTGAGATAACCAGCACCGCATAGGAGCCCCTTACCTCCTTTAGTGCCTTTGTAACAGCCTCTTCAAGGGGGGCTTCTTGATGGTAAAGGTCTATCAGATGGGAAAGGACCTCTGTGTCAGTCTCGGATTGAAACACATAACCCCTTTTTTCAAGCTGTCCCTTAAGCTGACGGTAGTTTTCAATTATCCCGTTATGTACCACCACCACATTGTCAGAACAATGGGGATGGGCGTTATAATCAGTGGGAAGCCCGTGGGTTGCCCATCTTGTATGGCCTATTGCAAGAGTGCAGTCAGTGGTAGGCTCATCAAGGAGTTTTTCCAGGTCCCGAATCTTTCCCTTGCACTTTTTTATGATTAAATCCTCCCCTTTAAGATAGGCTATACCTGCAGAGTCATAGCCCCGATACTCCAGATGTTTAAGCCCCTCCACAACGAGCCTTACGGCATTTCCCCTTCCAGTATAACCAATTATGCCACACACCTTAACCCCTCTTTTTCCTCTTTACCCAGCCCTTGATGTTAACCTGTTTGGGTCTTGAAAGGGCAAGGCTTTCGGCAGGGACATCCTTGGTGATGGTTGACCCTGCACCCACGAAGGCACCCTTTCCCACCCTGACAGGTGCAACAAGCTGGGTATCGCTGCCCACGAAAACCCCGTCTTCAATCACGGTTCTGTGCTTTTTCTTACCATCGTAATTACAGGTTATTGTGCCAGCTCCGATATTTACATGGCTTCCAACCTGAGCATCTCCAATATAGCTGAGATGCTGTGCCTTTGAGCCCTTACCAATCTCAGAGGCCTTCACCTCAACAAAGTTGCCAATCCTTGCACCCTCCTTAATAAGAGTACCAGGTCTCAACCTTGCAAAGGGTCCTATCACAGCATGGTCTTTTACCCTCACATCCTCAAGCACAGAGGAGTCTTTTATCTCCACATGGTTACCGATAGTAGAGTTTGAAATCCTAACATTTGGATAGATTGTGCAGTTACTGCCTATAACGGTGTTTCCTTCAAGGTAGGTATTTGGATAGACAAAGGTGCCAGGCCCGATCTTTACCGTTGGATGAATATAGGTGGTTGAGTAATCCATAAAGGTGACATCCCTTTCCGTCCAGTATCTGATAAGCCTTTCTCTTAAAAGGGTCTCAGCCCTTTTAAGGTCCTCTTTGGTGTTAATGCCGTGAAACTCCTCCTCAACACCAATGTTGTAAACCTCTGCCTTTAAAGACCTCTTTGTGGCAAGCTCAAGGATATCAGTAAGGTAGTATTCGCCCTTTTTGGGGTTAATCCTGATTTTTGCAACTAAAGGCAGCAGTTCCTTCTTCATCAGGTAAACACCGCTGTTTACCTCTTTTATCTCCCTCTCCTCGGCTGAAAGGTCCTTTTCTTCCTTTATCATAACTGCCCGATTTCCCTTTTCCCTGATTATCCTACCGTAGCCATAGGGGTCTTCAGCATTAAAGGAAAGGACGCTCAGCATGTTGCCTGCCCTTCTGTGCCTTCTTATAAAACCCTTCAGGGTCTGCTCTGTGATAAGCGGAGTATCACCATTTAAGACCAGGATGTCTCCTTTAAAACCCCACAGAGCCTTCTTTGCACTTAACAGGGCATGGGCTGTGCCAAGGGGTTCAGGCTGAAGGGCAAAGTTTACATCAACCCCTTTTAGTGCCTCTTTAATCTGGTTCTCTGTCATCTTTCCCACAACCACCACAACCCTGTCAGGCCCTAACGCCTTAACGGTCTGCAAAACATACATCAGCATTGGCAGGCCACTCAATCGGTGAAGCACCTTCGGCAAAGCAGAACGCATCCTGGTGCCCATGCCTGCAGCAAGCACCACAACAGAAAGTGCCCTCTTCATGACAGAAGCCTCACCTTGATTTTAGTCATTATGACCCTGTCCTTTCTTAGCAGTTTCACATCAACCATCTGACCCTCTCTGACATGTCTGAGCGCCTTCTTGATGTCATCCATTGACTTTACCTTTTTGTGATTTATCTCAAGTATTATATCTCCTCCAAGATACAGTATGGTGCTGCTTATCTCAACAGGAATGGAACCTCCCCTGATGCCAGCATAATAGGCAGGGCTTTTGGGCACAACCTCTGAAACCAGTATCCCCTCTGAAACGGGAAGATGAAGAGCCTCGGCTAAACGGTCCCACAGTGGGATGCCCACTATGCCTATCCAGGGCCTTCTCACCTTGCCGTATCTGATAAGGTCTGGTATTAACTCCTTAGCAGTGTCCACTGGAATGGCAAAACCTATGCCGATGTTTCCACCTGAGGGGGTGAAGATAGCGGTATTTATTCCAATCATCTCGCCAGCGGTGTTTATCAGGGGACCTCCTGAATTTCCTGGATTTATCGGTGCATCGGTCTGGATAACATTCTCTATAACCCTGCCACTTTCTGTGGTAAGGGGTCTTCCAAGGGCACTTATAATGCCTGTAGTGAGTGTTGAGTTAAGACCAAAGGGGTTTCCTATTGCATAAACCCTCTGTCCTACCTGAAGATTGGAAGAATCGCCAAGCTTTAAAGGCCTTAGCTTTTCTGAGGGCTCAATCTTTATGATGGCAATGTCATTTTCAGGGTCAGCACCAATGAGTCTTGCGCTGTATTTGTGTCCGTTAGAGAGGGTTACCGTTATCTCTGCTGCATCCTCTACAACATGGTAGTTTGTGAGGATAAAGCCCCTGCTGTCAATTATTGAACCTGAACCAGCACCCTTTGAGGGATAAACAGAAAAGAAGTCTCTTATCAGTGTGGTGGTCGTTATATTAACAACCGATGGGGCAACCTCTTTATAGACCCTTATATTTGTTTTTTCCTCATCGGTAAGCGCCCATAAAGGGCCCTTAAAAAAAACAAACAGCCCTAATGCAAGTATCAGTATTGCTGACGGTCTTTTAAGGATAGATACCAAACTAACCTTCTCCCCTTGAGGTTCTTACCAGCAGGCCTAACATTATCCAGCCTTTGCCATTACCTCGTCAGGCAGGTCAAAATTGGCATAGACATTCTGGACATCGTCGTGGTCCTCAAGAACCTCCATCAGCCTGAGCATCTTTTCAGCACTGTCGCCTTCAAGGGAGACCTGAGACTTGGGAAGCATGGTTATCTCAGCCATGGCAATCGGGACACCCCTGGCTGTAAGGGCATCCTTAACAGACTGAAATTCATCAGCTGTGGTGATTATCTCGTAGTTTTCTTCGCCAGGGTCATTCTTCAGGTCCTCTGCTCCTGCCTCAAGGGCTATATCCATAAGAGTGTCTTCATCTATGGTGTTTTTGTCAATTAGAATCAATCCCTTTTTCTCAAATATCCAGGACACACAGCCTGCCTCTCCGAGGCTTCCACCATGTTTACTCAAAAGGTGTCTTATCTCAGAAACGGTTCTGTTTTTATTATCGGTAAGAACCTCTATTAGAAGAGCTACTCCACCAGGCCCATAACCTTCATATACTGCTTCCTCATAGGCCATACCTGGCAGTTCACCGGTGCCCTTCTGGATTGCCCTCTTTATATTGTCCTGGGGCATATTGGCTTCCTTTGCCTTCTCAATAGCGGTTCTAAGGCGTGGGTTCATTGAGGGGTCACCACCGCCAAGTTTTGCAGCAACAGAGATCTCCTTTGCAAGCTTTGAAAAGAGCTTACCCCGTTTTGCATCAACTACTGCCTTTTTGTGTTTAATCTGTGCCCACTTGGAATGACCAGCCATCTATTCCTCCAGCATAAATTTTTGGATTAAAAAACCCTGTGGTATTGTCTATTTATGTTAACTTCCTGTCAGTTGCCCTGTCAAGAAAGGAGCTGGCAGAAGCAGATTAAGGGGTTTTTACTTTTTCCATCCTTCCCTGGGGATGACCCTGATACCTGATTTATCAATATAAAGGCCAAATCGCTCATCATCAGGGTCAAAGCCAATCCTTGAGCCCTCCTTTATAACATTCATCTTATCAATTATCACATTTCTCAGGTGGGCACCCCTTTTTATAACTGTATTGTTCATAATTATGGCATCCTCTATCTGCACATCCTCTTCAATAACAACTCCTGTCCTTATTACGGAGTTTTTAATCTTTGCCCCTTTAATCGTTACTCCCTCGGCAATCATGCTGTTTATTATCTCGGCGTTGAGTATCTTTGAGGCTGGAGCCTTCTGCCCAGAGGGGTAGATAGGCCAGTCAGGGTTATTCAGCTCAAACACAGGCTCCTCTCCAAGCATATCCATGTGGGCATCAAAAAAGGCCTTTATTGTCCCCACATCCCTCCAATAACCCCTTTCTTCATAATCCTTCATGCCTGGCACCCTGTTAGTTGCAAAGTCATAGGCAAAGAGCTTTCCTGTTTCAACAAGGTCAGGCAGTATGTGGGCTCCAAAGTCATGCTGCCTCTTTGACTGTGCCTCAATAAGAGCATTTATCAGCACATCTCTGTTAAAGATATAATTCCCCATTGAGACATAAGCCCTCTGAGGGTCATCGGGCATGGGGGTTGGCTCTTTTGGTTTTTCCTGAAAACCTACAATTCTGTTTTCGCTATCAGTCTGTATTACTCCAAAGGCAGAGGCCTCTGAAAGCGGAACCGGTCGGGCAGCAACAGTAACATCAGCGCCCTTTTCAAGGTGGAAGTCAATCATCTGTCTGATATCCATCCTGTAGATATGGTCAGCACCGAATATTATCACAAGCTCAGGTTTCTGCTGCTTGATGAGGTTTATATTCTGAAACACCGCATCTGCTGTGCCCTGAAACCACTCGGGGCCCATCCTCATCTGGGGTGGAACAACCGCTATAAAGTGGTCACGGACAATCGGCGAAAGAACCCAGTGCTTCCTGATATGCTCAATCAGTGATTGGGACTTGTATTGAACAAGCAGGTAGATAGAGTATATCTGGGAGTTTATGAAGTTACTCAATACAAAATCCACTATCCTGTATCTGCCACCAAAGGGCACCGCAGGTTTTGAGCGGAAGGAGGTCAGGGGAAAGAGCCTCTCTCCCTTGCCACCTGCCAGTATAAAGGTCAGTATCCTTGGATGAGCCATAGAACCTCCATAAGGTTGACGCTAAATTAAAAGATGCTGAACTTAAAATATCTCTTAGGATGCTCTTTTATGTCCTTAATAAGAAGATTCAGTTCCTTCAGGGTCTTCTTAAGTTCTGTTACCATCTCCTTATCACTGGTCATAGCCTTCCAGAGCCCCTCACTTTTTTCCAGCTGTTCAGCCAGAAGGTTCAGCCTCTTTGACAGTTCATTAAGATTGTTGTAAAGCTCAGGGTCTTTTATCATCCTGTTAAGGGTTCCCTCTGAATTGTTTAATCTATCAGCAAATCGGTCAAGTTTCTCCGTAGCCTTCATAAATCGGTCATAGAGGTCCCTGTCAACCATCAGCCTCTTAAGGGTGCCCTCGGAGCTTTTTAAGGTGGAGGCAAACTCCTTCACATCCCTCACAGAGGCAGCAATATCCCTGTAGAGTTTATCCTCCTTCAAAAGCCTTCCAGCTGTGCCCTTTCCGCTCTTTATCCTTCGGACAATCAGAGACACATCCTTTGATGCCTTCTTAAGGTTTCTGTAAAGGGCAGGGTCATTTATCAGTTTTGGGACCGTTCCCTTTCCTGTGTCAAGCTTTTCAATAATCTGCTCAAGTTTACCGATAAACTCGGTTATCTTTATCAGTGATTCCTGGGATTTGCCAACCACCTCCTGAAAGCCTGACTGGGTGGTGCCCTCAATAACATCGGTCTCCTTTAGCTGCTCCGCCCCTCTGCTTCCAGGGCTTATCTCTATGTACTTATCACCTAAAAGGCCAAGGGTTAGTATGCTTGCCTTTGAGTCTCTTTTCAGGTATTTAAGGGCATCACGGTCAATACTCATCATAACCTTGATGCGGTTTTCAGGCAGAAACCTCATCTCTCTTACAGAGCCTATCTCTATTCCGGAAAACCATACAGGTGCACCCTGCCTGAGCCCCTTTACATCCTTGAACACAGCATAGATGTTTGCCTTTGGCTTCAGTATATCGCCGATACTGCCTGCAAAGATAATTGTCAAAAAGAGTATGGAAAAGGCAAGGGTAAACAGAATGCCCACCTTGAACTGAGACACCCTCATCTGTCTTTTGTAACTGCTCATGCTTTTTAATTATAACCCAAGTTGCTCCTTTATTATAAAAAACAATTAGCAGGACAATTCCCTGAACTATGATGCCCCCTACCCATCACCTTATTTAACCCCCTATAATATCTCATTTATAAACCTTCTCAGCTGCTCATCCTCGGTGCTTTTAAGACTGTCAAGCCCTCCATCAAAGGAAATCCTGCCCTCCCTTAAAAACAGAAATCTCTCAGCAACCTTGACCGCATCGGTCACCTTATGGGTAACCACTATAAGTCCCCTTCTATCAGGTGGTGTGCCTTCGGAGAGCTCATTCATAAGGTTACAGATGGTGTCTGCAGTAAGTGGGTCTAATCCTGTAGTGGGTTCATCATAAAGTATCATCTTAGGCTCACAGGCAGCAAGGGAGCGGGCAATTGCAACGCGACGCTGCATCCCTCCGCTTAATTCCTCTGGCATAAGGTCCATCGCCCCCTCTATGCCCACCTTTTCAAGTAACCCCCTCACCCTTTGGTCAATCTCCTCCTCGGTAAGATTGTAAAACTCTCTCAAACAGAAGGCCACATTTTCCTTAACACTCAATGAGTCAAAGAGCGCACCCTCCTGAAAGACAATGCTGAACTTCATCCTGACCCTTCTTAGGTCCCTTTCGTCCATCCTTGTTATGTCCTCATCATCTATAAGAATCCTCCCCTCATCAGGCAGTAATAACCCCAGTATGAGCTTCAAAAGGGTTGTTTTACCAACACCTGAGCCCCCGAGAATGGCAATCTTTTCATAAAACTCGGCAGTAAAACTTACAGAGTTTAATACAACCCTGTTGCCAAAGGCGAGACTGACATTTTCAAATCTTATCATACACTCATCCCGAGCAGTATCAACAGAACCCTTGTTATAACAAAATCAGAGACAATTATGGCTACAGTTGAAAAAACCACCGAAAGGGTGGTGCTTCTCCTCAATCCCCTTGAGCCTCCTGATGTGGAAAGGCCCATATAACAGCTTATGGTGGATATGATATAACCGAAGACAAAGGGCTTTACCACCCCTGAGAAGACATTTTCAAAATCCAGTATCTCCCTTATCTGGGACCAGTAAAAGGGGCTACTCTGATGGCTAACAAAGACCGCAATAAGATACCCGCCAAAAAGAGCTACTGCATCCCCGATTATGGTCAGCGCAGGCAACACTACCAGGGAGCTTATCACCCTTGGAGTAATCAGCTTTTTTATCGGGTCAATGCCAAAGACCTTCAGTATGTCCACCTGATGACCCAATACCATTGAGCCGAGCTCAGAGGCCATACCCGAGCCAACCCTTCCTGCATAGCTCAGGGCAATAGCCACCGGGCCTATCTCCCTTACAATAGATACACCCACAATCTTTCCAGTATACATCTTGAGCCCAAGGGAAGAAAGCTCTGCTGATATCTGAAGAGAAAGGGCCATTCCTATAAAAAGGGATACCAGAAAAACTATAAGCATTGAGCCAGCCCCTGCATAATCCATCTGTTCTATTGTCTCTGCAATATAAAAGGGTCTTTTAAAGATACCAAGGGGTGCCTTAATGGAGAGGATGTAATAATCCTGAAGGGAAAGGAGCACTCTTTTACACTGATTTTTCATTGATAAATTATATCATCTATTTACAGGGAAGGCAAAAAGGGGCAGCCCCTAAGGGCCACCCCTTGCAAAGGAAACTACTTTATCTTTGTCTCATCCATACTGTTAAAGAAATCCTTTGATGATACCCTGCTTTTCGGGTCAACCTTTGCTGGATGGCAGAGGGAGCAAAATCTGTCCATATTTGCACCACCCTTTGTGTCAACCCTGAGATACCTGTAATTGGGATTTGAAGGATGGGGGTCATGACAGCTCACACACTCAAACCTTCCATCCCTCAAGAGTGCCTTTGGAACCCTTGCAACCCTTTTGTTGACCTTATCAATTCCATAGGGATGACTCTTGTGGGCAAAAATAGGCCTTATGCCCATTCCCCCCTTTTCAGCTGCATCATGACAGCCAAGACACAGGGCTGTAACACCTGAAAAGGCCTTTCCAGTCCTCGGGTTTTTATCAACGGTGTTTGCCTTAACAGCAAAGATAATCTTGCCCTGGGCATCATGAATGGAGTGACAACCTGTGCACATCAGACTATCATGGGCACCTGCAGCCAGCAAGGTGGTGGGTAAAAGAACCACTAACAAAAGACAGAAAACCCTCAAAAATCCCATAACAAATCCCCCTTATATTGTTTTTTAAGGCTGTAAAACAGCCTGAATATAATTAAAAAAGGGGCTGTCTTTTGTCAAGAAATACAAAGGGGTTATAATATCCTCTATGTTGAGGTTTTCAAAAGCCCTTGAGGAACTGAAAGAAAAAGCTCTATTCCGCCAGATAAAGGACAGAGAGTCACCACAGGATGCTGAGATAACCCTGAAGGGTAAAAGGCTCATAAACTTTTCCTCAAACGACTACCTATGTCTTGCCTCTGACCCCAGGGTAGTTGAGGCATCATGCCGAGGACTGAAGGAGTTTGGTGCAGGTGCTGGGGCATCAAGGCTTCTTTCAGGAGGCACCACCCTCCATGAACGACTTGAGCTCCTGTTAGCCCGATTTAAGTCAACCGAAAGGGCGATTCTCTTTAACTCTGGTTACTCAGCAAACACAGGTATAATACAGGCTCTGGCAGACAGGGACACAGCTATTTTCAGTGATGAGCTCAACCATGCAAGCATAATAGATGGCTGTAGACTCAGCCGGGGCACTGTCTATGTTTACCGCCACAAAGACCTGGAACATCTAAGGGAGCTCATAAAAAAATCCAGTGCATCCAATAAATTGATAGTTACTGATACTGTCTTCAGTATGGATGGCGACATTGCGCCCTTAAAAGAGCTTCTGCTGATAGCCACTGAGTATGATGCCCTCCTGTACATTGATGATGCCCATGGCACAGGGGTGCTTGGAAAGGGATACGGAGCCCTGAAACATTTTGGTATAAAAGCCGAGCAGAGGATAATCCAGATGTCCACCCTGTCAAAGGCGGTGGGCTCCTTTGGTGCCTTCTTTGCTGGCTCTGAAGATATCGCCCAGTGGCTGATTAACAGGTCACGCTCCCTGATATTCTCCACCGCCCTGCCCCCCTCGGTTATTGCAGCCTCATTGGAGGGGGTAAGAATTATCATGGCAGAACCCGAACGGGTTGAAAGGCTCTGGAATAACAGAGAGACCCTCCTCAAGGGCCTTAAGGAGCTTAATATAGAGACCTCACCCTCTGAGACACCAATAATCCCAGTAAAGGTAAAAACAAACCAGGAGGCTCTCAGGCTTTCTTCCTTTCTTTTTGAAAGGGGAATATATGCACCTGCAATCAGAAAGCCAACGGTCAGCACACCAAGAATCAGGCTTACCCTTTTGTACTGCCACAGCGATGAACATATCTCAAGGCTTATTGATGCCTTAAGGGAGGCAAGAAAATGCGGACTGCTCTGATTACAGGAGCAACCGGTGGGCTTGGCTCAGAGCTTGCACGAGGACTTGACAGCAGAGGTTACAGGGTGATTGTCCATTATTTTAAAAACTCAATAAAAGCAGAGGCTCTTCTGAGGGAGCTTAAAAACAGCCCTATCCCCTTTCAGGCTGACCTGAGCAGGGCAGAGGATGTAAAAAAGGCACTTCCCTTTATAAAGGGCAGCATTGACAGCCTTGACCTGATCATTAACAATGCTTCAATTACCAAGGATAGCCTGATGCTCAGGCTTTCTGAGGAAGACTGGGACAGGGTTATTTCAGTAAACCTTACCGGTGCTTTTAACATTGTAAAGACCTTCACCCCTCTTATGGTCTCCTCTGGTGGGGGGCATATAATAAATATCACCTCCCTTTCAGGCCTGAGAGGGAGGCCAGGCCAGGCTGCTTACTCTGCCTCAAAGGCTGCTCTGGTGGGCTTCAGCCTCAGTCTTGCAAGAGAGCTTTCGGTGTATAATATTAAAGTCAACAGCCTGATACCCGGCTATCTGCCCACAGGGATGGGCTTAAGGGCAGAAAGGGCTATGGAAAAGGCAAGGGAGGAAAGCCTGCTTAAGAGGCTTTCAAACCCTTCAGCAGTGGTTGAGTTTGTAGATTTTCTTGTTAGACAGGACATCACAGGACAGACCTTCAGCATTGAAACAAGGATATAAGAATTGAACAGAGGCATATTCATAACAGGCACAGATACAGGGGTGGGAAAGACTGTATTTTCCGCCCTGCTTTTAAGGGCACTGTTACTCAATGATTACAGTGCCTGCCCTTTCAAGCCCATTGAGACAGGCTGTAGAAGGGATGGTGAAATCCTTTTACCCGAGGATGGTGAATTTCTTAAGGAGATGACCGCAAAAGCTGAGCCAATAAAAAACATAACCCCCTACTGTTTTGAGCACCCTGTTGCCCCCATGGTTGCCGCTGAACTGGAGGGAAAAGAGATTGAGATTGAAAGGATAAAGAAAACCTATAAGGAGCTTTCTTTAAAATACGACCTGATAGTTACCGAGGGTGCAGGCGGGTTGATGGTGCCCATAAGGGAAGATTATTACTATTTAGACCTTGCCCTTGAGTTAAGGCTGCCTGTTGTGGTGGTTGCTTTAAACAGGCTTGGTGTAATAAACCATACCCTTCTTACCCTTGAGGTGCTTGACAAGTACGGCCTGAAGGTGCTGGGGGTTGTCCTTAACAACCTCTCCAAAGACCCCCTTGACCAATCCAGGGATAGCAATCTACATACCCTCAAAAGGCTTATTGATGTTGATATATTTATAAGTATACCGGGTCTCAAACAGATTAGCCGCGAGGAGCTTGACCGGGTAGCTCTTCAAACGATTAATGTGGAGCAGCTTTTAAATGCGCTCAATTAAGTTGAAATCTACAAAAAGGGTGCTTTCAGGACACCTGTGGATATTCTCCAACGAGGTCTCATCTTCACTTAAGGGTTATCAAAGGGGTGAGCTGGTTGAGGTGCATGACAGAAAGGGTGGATTTATTGGCATCGGCTATGTAAATCCTAACTCTTTAATAGCAGTGAGACTTCTTTCAAGGCAGAAGGTAAAGATAGATATTGAGTTTTTCAAGAAAAGACTGACCACTGCCTTAGATTATCGCAGGATTGTATATCCTGAAAGCAGCTCCTACAGGGTTGTCTTTAGTGATTCTGACCTTCTTCCAGGTCTTATAGTTGACCGATTTTCCTCTGTGGTTGTAGTTCAGATACTCACTGCAGGCATGGAACTACTAAAGGATATGGTCCTTGAGGCAATTGACCAGGTTTTAAACCCGGAAGTCATCGTGATAAAAAACGACTCGCCCTTCAGAGCCCTTGAGGGTCTTGAGCCCCAGTGTTACATAGCAAAGGGCAGTCTGAAAGGACCTGTTTATGTTGAAGAGGGTGGTTTGAGGTTTGAAATAGATGTCCTTGGAGGCCAGAAGACCGGTTTTTTTCTTGACCAGCGGGAAAACCGAAGGGCCTTTTCAGAGCTAATCAATGGCGGTGTAGGTGCTGACCTATTCTCCTATGTTGGTGCCTGGGGATTACAGCTTGCAAGAAAGGCAGAAAGGGTGGTCTGTGTAGACTCATCCAGGAATGCAACAGCCCTGATAAAGAAAAATGCCGAACTTAACGGTCTCTCCGACAGGGTTGATGCCCTCTGCATGGATGTTTTTGAATTTCTTGACAGACAGAGGGCAGAGAAGATCAAATACGACTTTCTGGT
This sequence comes from uncultured Nitrospirota bacterium, assembly GCA_964539375.1. GTDB lineage: Bacteria > Nitrospirota > Thermodesulfovibrionia > Thermodesulfovibrionales > JdFR-85 > JAADIE01. The sequence continues at coordinate 45,072 of CAZIIE010000002.1, forward strand.
GGTTGACCCACCTGCCTTTGTAAAATCAAGAGCAAGCCTTAAAAGGGCAATAAGTGGCTACAGGGCATTAAATGCAAATGCCATGCTTATTCTGAAAAAGGGTGGTTTTCTTGCAACATCCTCCTGCTCCTATCACATCGGGGCAGAGGATTTTCTTGACATCATCCGCTATGCTGCCAGGGTCACCAACCGATATGTGAGGGTGGTTGAGTTCAGGTCACAGGCAAGAGACCATCCCTATCTTATTGGAATGCCCGAGACCAGATATCTCAAGTGCGCTATTTTGCAGGTACTATAAGACAGGGTAGCAGGGCATCTGTATAGCTTAAGTTAAAACCTTTCTGGTGTCTCCTTCTTCATACCATGAAAGTTTCGGCAGATAAAGATGCTGTAATCCCTTAAGACATAACCCCTCTCTCTTACAGTAAACAGTCTCCTTTCGCACTCATCAAAGGAAGAGGCAATCCTTCTGGGCAGGGCCTTCTTGCCCCATCTCACAAAGAGGGCATCCTGCCCCTTAAAATCATAAAAGCCAGGCCAGAGGTCGTACTGGTTCATCCTTCTTCCAAGGTTTACGCAATAGGTTCTCGGCTGTCCCTTCAGATAAAAGGCAAGCTCTGAGGTTATCTGGTAACGGTCTGAAAAGATGAAATAGGGTCTTCGCAAGTCCTTTGCGATTTTGTCTATTTCTCCAGCAAGAGGGCTCCAGCCCCTGAGCCTTGCCGAGGGGTCCATCTTTGGTGGCAGATTAATAATTGATGGATAATGGGCAATCACCGTGATAAACAAAGACAGTATCACACCACCAATAAGGGTCAGCCTCACCGAGCCTTTCCACTGCTGCCATCGGCTGAAAACATAGATTGCTGTGGCAATCACTGAAGATATATAACAGGGAAGCGCCCAGTTTGCCTGAACCTTTCCCTGAAGGCTTTTAAGCAGAAAAAACATAAAGGTTGGAGCAAAAAACCAGAAAAGAAATCCCTGGTCACTTTTCTGTTTTAAGCACCATAACAGGCCAGCTATCATAAAGACAAATACCACAGGTCCTACCACACCTAACTGGGAGCCAAGAAACTCAAAAAACCTCCCTGGTTTCAGGGTCAGACCATCGGAAATATGGGCCTGCCCCGCAGTGTGAAGAAAACTAACCCAGCCATGCTGAGCGTTCCAGATGACAATCGGTGAGGCTACGACAAGGCAGACAAGAAGACCGATCCAGGGCCCAGGGCTTAACAGAAGCCCCCTCTTATCTTTATTAAAAATCATAAACAGAAAGGCAGAGCCAATGAAAAAAACCATTGAATACTTAACCAGGATTCCAACCCCTGTCACAAATCCAAGCAGCAGCCATCCCTTTAGCCCCTTTCTCCTTATAGGCCAGTCCCTTACAAGCCACCAGAACAGATAAAGTGCCAGAGACCAGACAAGTATAAGGGGAGAGTCTATGGTATTAATAACACCGAAGGCTGCAAAAAGGGGAATAATGTTAAAAAGCAGTGCTGAAAAAAGCCCTGCTTTTTGCCTTTTTTCATAACTTTCAAAGCCCTGGAAACAATCCGATACCGACAGGGTTAGGGCATAGATTGTTAAAGAGGAAAAAAGAATAAACAAAACCGCAGGCAGTCTGACACCGAGCAGGGTGTTACCAAAAATAAGGGTAGATGCCTTAATAATATAGGCTATTGCTGGTCCCTTTGAATAGTAGCTGAGGTCAAGATTTCTTGACCAGTCCCAGTAATGGGCCTCATCAGGACTCAGGTCAAGGGGGCCTGTCTGGATGTAATAGAGCCTGAAAAGACTAAGCCCAAAGAGCATGAAAAGCAAAAGGGCATAGCCTCTTTTGTTTTTTAAAAGACCTGAAAAGACAGTATAACCCCAGATGGCAAACCAGCCTGCTGCCACTCCAAGCACCCCGCCTGAAAGGACATCAAAGGGATAGTGCACTCCCACATAAACCCTTGAAAAGGCCACAACGAGGGCTACAAGGAGACTGTAGCCAATCAGGGATGTCCTTAAAAGCCCCCTTTCGGTCTGCCTCAGGAAATAACAGAGAACCAGAGCCACTGAAAAGGCATTTGCACTGTGAGAGGAGGGCAGTGAGTAGGAGCCACCCTTTCCAACTAACACCACTGCGTCCCTGATCGCCTGAAAGGGTCTTGGTCTCTGAAAGAGGTGCTTCAGTGTGTTAGAAAGGCCATCGGATATACTGAGGGCAACCAGGGAAACTATCAAGGTTATAAGAAAGAGCCTTCTGTTTTTTAAAAGCAGATACAGGAGGACAGGAATAAAAAGCAAAGGCACATGGTCTGTAACAAAGGGCATGACCCTGTCTAAGACTGGATTAGAAATACCCCTGTTCAGGAGATTAAATAGATGGGTATCAATTAACCGAAGGCTTTCCATTAAGGAGTTCTCTGACCTTTTCCCGCAACTCGCCTATTCGGAAGGGTTTCTGTATAAAGTGCTCATCCACTGAGATATCAGAACCGCTTACTACCAGAAACTTTACATCCCCTTTAATTTGCTCTCTGCACTTTTTTATTATCTCCTCTCTGGTAAGCCCATCCATGTGAAGGTCTAAGATGACAAGGTCATAATGGGAGTTTTCAAGCCTTGAGAGAAACTCCTCTTTGTTACTTGCTGTTATGACTTCGTAGCCAATCTTTGAAAGTGCTCGTTCTATTGATTTAAGTATAAGCTGTTCGTCATCTATGGCAAGTATCCTTTTGCCCATCAAAGAATATTATCATTTTTTCTGTCCTTTCTACAAGTGGTTGGGTTCTTCCTGATGGGCAATTTTGAAAATTTTCTTCCAATTATAAAATAATATCTTCAGGTGGTGAAGGCTCCTTCAGCCACCCAGGAGCTATTCAGATGCATGAGATATACCTTAAATTAAAGAGCAGGGCAGAGGAGTTTGCCCGAAAGATTGAAACCCCGGAGTTCTACAGGCGATTTCAGAAGGAGATAGCCCTTTCAAGGGAAAGCCTCCAGCGAAATAACCTGCTTCGGCAGTGTATAAACCACTTCTGCCTTGAACAGGAGGGGCTCGGCCATGGTTACCAGCACTGCCTGAGCGTGGCAATAGATGCTGGGGCAATAGTGATTATTGAAACCTCCTCCAGGCCCAAACAGTTTGAGGGCTCTTTAGAGGAAATGGTTACATCAGTGCATATCGCAGGGCTACTTCACGACATCAAAAGAGACGAGGAAAACCATGCAATTGCTGGCGCCCGTGAGGCAGAAAGGGTGCTTGACTGCTTTGGAATTGAGGAAAGGTTTAAGGAATACATCATCGTTGCTATACGAAACCACGAGGCCTTCAAGAAGGAAATCCCCGTGCATGACAAGACCGGTCAACTGATAAGTGATGCCCTTTATGATGCTGACAAGTTCCGCTGGGGAATTGACAACTTTACCACCACCGTATGGGATATGCTTAGTTATTCGGAGGTCTCCCCCGAAGAGTTTTATGAAAACTACAAAAAGGGGATGGATTACATTGAAAGGATTAAAAACACCTTCAGGACTCCGACAGGGAAACGCTACGGCCCTGAAATAATAGATGCAGGGCTTAAAGTTGGCAGGCTTATTTATGAGGAGCTAAAAAAGGAGCTTTCCTGATTATTTCATTCACCCTTTAGAGGGTTGATGCTTCCCTTGCTCTAATGAAACCCTTTTGTCTTCTATTTTTCCTTTTTTGAGTTCTTTAACCCATAGGTGGGATTTCCGAAGAGCACGCCCCTCAACCACTCGTGGGCAAACTTCATTAGCTCCACCTCGTCTTCTTTAATCAGCTCCAGGGTGTCCTCATCAACATCATAGGTATCAAGAAATCTGCTTTCAAAAACAAACTTGCGAAAGCTGTCAATGTCATAACTTGCCATCAGATAAAGCTGAAGGCTCTTCTCATCAGGCTCAAGCTCAGAGGCATAGAGCTTCTTGTTAAGAACGATATCCCACCAGTGCTTGTTATAAAAATCAATCTTATTTATCTCCTGAGCCTCCCTCCACTGTCTGACGGTCCACTCCTTGTCCTCCTCATAGCCCTTACAGAAATGTTCCTTTATCGGGAAGAAGAAGTCACCGCCACCGACCTCTTTGCTTTTGAGCAGACCGAATCCAATTGGGTAGTATCGGCAAACAACAGGTCTGTCTGAATAGATGATACAGCCCTCCTTTGTTACAAAGGGGCACCTGCCTTCCTCGGTCATCCTTAACATCAAAAAGGGCAGTTTTGTCTTTTTAAGCTTCATAAGCTGGGTATAGCTGGCTATAAACTCACCTGAGGTAATGCCAAGACGGTTTTTTGCCCTCAGGATATCGTAGGGTGTAAGAAAGATATCTATCTTTCCACAGCACTGGGTAAAACATTCAAGCCCTTTATGACACCTGAACCTAAACTTGCTGTCCAGGTCCATCTGTACAGGCTGAACCGGGTTTCCAGAAAGCTTTTGAATGGTATCCTTCATCAGCAAAGCTCCTTTCAATGATAGTTTTTTACTATAACCTATTTATCATGGTATTTACCAATAAAAGATTGTTATTGGTCTATTGGTCTTGTCCCCAACTCCTCCATTATCCCTCTGGCTGCCACCACACCAGAGACTGAGGCCTGGATAAGCCCCCTTGTTATACCTGCCCCATCACCTACTGCATAAAGCCCATCAATCTCTGTTTCAAAGCGTGAACTCAGCTTAATCCTCATTGAGTAAAACTTGACTTCAACTCCGTAAATCAATGTGTGTCTTGAGTTTATTCCTGGCATTACTCTGTCCATAGCCTCCAGCATCTCAAGAATGTCTGTGAGATAACGGTAGGGCAGAACAAAGCTTAGGTCCCCTGGCATGGCATCCTTCAGGGTGGGTTTTATTATTGACCTGGCAATCCTTTCAGGTGTGGACCTTCTTCCTTCCCGAAGGTCACCAAGCCGTTGAATTATAACCCCCCTGCCAAGAAAGTTAGCCAGTCTCGCAATGTAACGGCCATAGGAGATGGGCTCTTTAAAGGGTTCTGTAAAAAAGGTGCTGACAAGAAGGGCAAAATTGGTGTTATCCGTTTTGTGCTCAGCATAGCTGTGTCCGTTAACTGTCCATAATCCCTTGAGATACTCCTTTACAACCTCACCATGGGGGTTCACACAAAAGGTTCTAACCCTGTCATCAAAGGTCTTTGAATAGTAAACCAGCTTTGGTTCATACATCACCGATGTGAGAGGTTCCATAACAGAGGCAGGCACCTCAACCCTTACACCGATGTCAACAGGATTGTTGAGCAGACTTAGCCCCAATCTCTTTGCCTCCCTTTCAAGCCACTGAGCACCAACCCTTCCAGGGGCAAGTATTACATGGTCAGAAAAGAACTGTTCACCATCGGAGAGTCTGACCCCCTTGACCCTACCATCCTCAACTATAACCCTTGTTACCCTCCTTTCAAAAAGGATATCTATCCTCTCATTGACAAACTCCCTGATATTGGTAAGCACCTTTCTGCACCGTTCGGTCCCTATATGCCTTACCCTTGAGGGTATCAGTATCAGGTCTTTTTTTGATATCTCCGCTCTCAGAGCTTCAATCTCCCTTGTTCCATCACCATAGACCCTGTCAGGCGCTCCGTATTCCCTGTAAATTCCATCCACATAATCAATCAGAGCTGAAAGCCTTTCCTCTTCTAAATACTCTCCCAGAAAACCACCTATTTCCTTTGTTAGGGAGAGCTTACCATCACTGAAGGCACCAGCACCTCCCCAACCACTCAGGATGGCGCAGACAGGACAGGCAGCACAGGAAACCTCCCTTATCATCATTGGACAATTCCTTTCCCTGATATCCTTACCCTTTTCAACAACCAGCACCTTCATGGAAGGGGCATGCCTTATGAACTCAAGGGCAGAAAATATACCTGCAGGACCTGCCCCCACTATTATCACATCGTAACTCTTCATCGCAGTTCCTGCCATCTTGTTTTTATATATCCCAGAGCATCATAGTTGGTCAGGTCAAGATGCAGGGGTGTAATGGAGATATATTTTTCTGTAACAGCCCTTATGTCAGTGTCATCCTCGCTGTCCCAGGAGGGGGTGCCACCACCAATCCAGTAGTGTTTTCTTCCCCAGGGGTCAAGGGTCTCGTGAATGGCGTTGTCGTAAACCCTCTTGCCCTGCCTTGTGAACTTAACACCCCTTATCGCCTCCTCCTTCAGATTTGGCACATTTACATTTAACAGTGTATCCGGGGGCATGGGATGTTTAAGAAGAAAGGTGACAAGCCTCTTTGCAAACTCTGCTGCGGTGGGAAACTCTATCGCCCTTCCTTCCTCGTAGACCATGGAGATGGCAACGGAGGGAATCCCGAACATGGTTCCCTCAATTGCCGCTGAAACAGTGCCCGAGTAGGTGATGTCATCTCCAAGATTTGCCCCCCTGTTTATGCCAGAGATGAGTATATCAGGTCTTCTTTTAAGGAGTTTTTCCACTGCCACCACCACACAGTCAGTGGGAGTCCCATTTACAGTGTAGATGTTATCGTTAAGCTGTTCAACCTTGAGGGGCCGATGCATGGTCAGGGCATGGCCAACTGCTGATTTCTCTCTGTCAGGTGCCACTACAAAGGTATCACCAACCTCTCTCATAGCCATATAGAGGGCAACAATACCATCGGAGTTGATACCATCATCGTTTGTTACCAGTATTGTGGGCATAGTATATTTTACCTGAAAAGGCAGGTAAGGTTGTGAAAAACTCAAAGGGGCTTCGCCCCTTTGGAACCCCAGATTTAAGGAAAAGATTTTTTATTTAATGGGAGTTTGAGGGACGGAGTCCCTCAAAGGGGCTTCGCCCCTTTGGAACCCCATCTTTTTAAGGCTATGGGCTAAAG
>CAZIIE010000003.1:0-38714 GCA_964539375.1 uncultured Nitrospirota bacterium
GCCAGCCGCCTTAAGATTGAACCTGAATAAGCTAAACTTAGAAGCTCAGCTGGATGCCGTTACGGACTGAGTACATATCGTCTGAGCTGCCATCAGGATGATTGTAAGCATCACCAACTGCCATGTAACCAGCTTCAATCCAGTACTTCAGGTTTCTGTCAACATTATAGGTGACCTTACCGTCAAACTCCCAGCCGAGGTCATCATCAGCTGTATCGCCATTTATTGAAACATCCTCATTAGCCTTGAGCCAGTGGATTGAGCCTTTCAGACCAAGGTCCTTTGAGAGCTTGGTGGAGGCATAAAGGGATATCCTCTGAAGGTTTGATACACCAGGACCACCAAGAAGGCTTGCTGTGTCTGAAGACCTGTAGCCATAGACATAGGTGCCGTACTGGGTTGCACTGAGGGAAGTGACAAAGAAGTCAAGGTCAGTGTCGCCAGTGTCATCATCGCCGCTACCATAAACATACTCAAGGCCAAGGTTAACATTTCCGAGCTTTGCATCGGCACCAATCATGAAGGCATAGCCCTTCCAGTCACAGTCCTCACCAGCTGGGCATATGTAACCATTTGATTTATCAAGGCTACCTGTCTGAAGCTCAAGGTCGCCCTTTAAGGTAAAGCCAGCAACATTAATATCACCTCTTAAACCAATGTTCCAGAGGTGTACTGCATCACCGAGGGAATCTGCAAGAGCATTAACATAGTAACCTTGCTGGTCATCCACATAGGTCACATCACCGCCAACATTGAAGTTGTCACCCTTGTAGTTGGCAAGAAAGACATAGGCATTGGCATCGTCATTACTTGTGCTTGAACCTTCATTGAACTTGGCAAGAACACCTGCCCAGTGGATGTTGCTTGTTGAGCCGTAGATGACGATTGCATCGTCACCCTCTTTTGTGTGGTCAAAGAAAAGCTTGTTTCCAAGGGCAAGAGGCATGTGACCGAGCTTAAGGCCAACATTGCCAAAGTTGTGATTAATCCATGCCTCAATTATGTTTACTTCATCAGAATCCCAGTAGTTACCTACCTGATAAACACCCTTTGCGTTGTCAGATGAATCAACGCCTTCTCCCCAGGTGCTGTCTTCTTCAATATGAACCCTTGCACTTGTGTTGTCTGTTACCTTTACATCCAGTTTGAGCCTTACCCTCTGGTCAATTACTGCTTTGTGGTCGTCATATATTGCTTCATAATCACCTTCGTCATGAGTATCAGCCTTTCCATCATCAAGCTGGTCATTAAGGTTCTTTGCAAACTCACCCCTGAACCTTATGTCACCGCCTATGGTTATCTGTGTCTGTCCCTTTGCTATTACTGCCTGTGACTCTGCTGGAATCTCAGCATGGATTGCAAAAGCAGTTGCTGCAAGACCCAAAACGAATAAAATGGCTAAAATTATTGCTCCGTATCTCTTCAATTCCTAACCCTCCTTCAGGTTAGCGTTTGACCCTGTAAAACAGGGTTTGGGTAAACCGGTATGCTGCAAAAACTTCACAACCTTTCTCTCTTCTTTCTATCACCTCCCCACATCTCTGGGATTTAAAGGGTTATTAATCTGTCTTCTTATTCTCTCCGGGTAAGAAGACAATCTAACTGGTTCCCCGCTAAAAGTGAAGTTGCTCATTATATAGCATTTCCTGTTGCTTTTGTCAAGCCTGTTTTCAATGTATATCAAAATATACAAAACTCTGACTTATCAGATATAGCAAATATCAGGCCAGTTTTTTTGAGGTTATTTTAATTGCCATCCCGAGCAAACCATTATCCCTTTGCTTAAAACAAAAAGTTCAATGAAATCAAAATATTAAAGCTTGCCAGCTCATGCAAAGGGTAAAAATAAAGAGATAAATTAACCAATTTATAACTGGATTTTCATGGTTTAAACATTGCAAACTGTATCAAAAATGCCACAGTGTTGTATAAAAAACACATAATTCATTTCAGATTTCAGATTTGTGATTTTAGATTTCAGGATTGTTATGCTAAGTAAGATGATGGGATATGTCTGATAATAATACTATGTTTCCAGAATTTTTAACCTTTGCAAAGTGCTTCCTGTCGTTTGTTATAAAGACTGCATCATTCAATAGGGCCAGGGCATGATAGAGGCAGTCAGTAAACTCAGGATAGCCACTTTTTTTATTGCCCTGTCGTGCCATTTTGATTGCCTGGAGACGAACTCTTGATGTTGGAATAACTACTTTTAAGAATCCTTCGTATATCAATTTTTCAAGAAAATGAAGGTGTGATGATATCTTATCAATATGATTAAGGTTTCCACATAAAACCTCTGTGATTTCATCCAGTGCAAGAGATGGTATGATAAGTTCGTGTTTCCCTTTAATTGCCTGTGAGATAAGTCCTATAGCAATATCTTTAAATTTTCTGTTAAAAATGTATTCAAGGAAAACATTGGCATCAAGGACATATTTTTTATTTTCCATATCTTGCTTTGGCTTTTTTTGCTTTCTTTTTTCTGAGATTTCTTAAGATATCTGTTGGCTCTTCCTGAATTTCAATAGCAGGCAGGCTTGTAAGTTCATTTAGTAACTTTTTTTGAATGGGCGTTAGATTATTTTCTGAAGTATCTTCCTTTGTTTCTAAGGGCACAATTTTAGCTAAGGCCTTTCCTTTTCTTTCAATAATAATGCTCTCACCTTTATAATATACTTCATCAAGCAAAGTTCCAAGCTGTCTCCTTGCAACTGTTGCATCTACTACTTTTTCCATAGGTCCTCCATATTATAATAATTATATTAACTATTATAGTTAAAAATAAAAAATAAATCAAAATTTAGACATTGCTATTCCTTCATATAAGTTGCTACTACCCCCTGCCTTTTATGTTAGAATGTCCTTTATGATTGTAAGACGATACATACTTTCTGAGCTTTTTGAGACCTTTTTAATAGCCCTTTTCGGGCTTAATCTTACCCTTATGATGGAGAAGCTGATTAAATTGAGCAGGCTTTTAAGTAGCCTTGGTGCCACATTGATGGACTTTCTTAAGGTTGTGGTGCTCATTCAACCCCAGCTCATGCTTTTAAGCCTGCCGATGTCCTTTATGCTTTCTGTGCTGATTACCTACGGCAGGCTTGGCATTGATAACGAGATTATGGTGATGAGGGTTTCAGGCCTCAGGAAAAGAAGGCTTTATGAGCCTGTGTTTTTCTTTTCAGCCATTGTGCTTCTTTTTAGCTTCCTTGTAAGCCTCTATCTGATGCCAAGGGCATTGAGAAATCTCAGAGAGGATGTGAACAGGCTTGTGAACAGGCGAGCTCCCCTTGCTATTGAGCCTGGCCTGTTTTTTGACCTTTTCAAAGGGCTGACCCTTCTCGTAAGGGAAAGGGATGGCCAGAGCTTCAAGGAAGTGCTTATCTATGATGAAAGGGAGGGGAATCATCCAAAGGTTATCACAGCAAAAGTAGCCAGCCTGGTGCCAGCCGAAGAGGGTATAATCTTCAGGTTAAAGGATGGACAGGTGCACATTGCATCAAAGGCAGAGTCAACCGAGATTGACTTTGAAGAGTACAGCTTCAGGATAGCCCTTTCAGGGCAGCTCCTTTCAAAAAGAAAAAACGAGATGACCCCGTTAGAGTTGATTGAGGCAATAAGGGCAGGAAGAAAGAAGACAGAGGAATACTACATTGAGCTTTACAGGAGAATCACCTTCCCCCTTTTAGTGTTAGTCACTGCCTTTCTTGCGCCATCCCTTTCACTTATCTCAGGCAGGTCAGGAAGGGTGGGTGGTTTTTTTATAGCCATTACCCTTTTTCTATTTTATTACACCATGCTTGTTTATTTTGAAAATCTGGTAAGAAACGGTAGTATTACCCATCTTGCCTGTCTTCTGCCCTTTTTGGTCTTCCTCATTGGGGCTATCTTTTTATACAGGAGGGTTGATGAATAGGCTCCAGAGGCTCTATATGAGGGAGTTGGTGATGCTTTTTTTCTCCCTTCTTGTAGCCCTTTCAATACTGTTTTCTGCTGTTTCGGTGATTGAAAACCTTGACGAGCTTGCCAGGGCAGGGCTGAAGGGCAGGGCGATACTGGTTTATGCCCTTTTAAGGGTGCCCGAGTTTATGAAGTATCTCTTTCCAATGGGGCTTCTCCTTTCAGTTATCTTTGTCTTTAGCCTTGCCTCAAGGAGAAGGGAGATCACCATACTTAAGGCCTCAGGACAGAACCTGAAGCTGTTTTTTCTCCCCTTTCTTATTTTCAGTCTGCTAACTGTTGTGGCAAACATCCTGATTGCTGAGGCCCTTACACCTTACTGCCTTGACAGCTTGAGGTCCCTTATGAGGGAAAACAAAGGAGCAGAGCTTATAAGAAGTGGAAAAAATGGTTTCTGGCTTAAGGGAAGGGATGGCTCAATAGTGCATGCCAGGGTATTCTTTCCTGAAAGGGCACTTCTTAAGGGTGTATCGGTATTTTACCTTGAGGGTGGAAGACTTAAAGAAAGGCTTGAGGCAGAATCTGCCCTTTGGAAGGACAATGACCTTATACTTAAGGATGTCTGGATTTACAGGCTGATTGAGGATAAAACAGAGTATGCCGAAAGTTACAGTATCAGCGATGCCTACAGCAATGAGCTCATAGGTTTTGAGAAAAAGAGACTTGAAGATATGGGTGTTATAGACCTTATGAGATACAATCGTTCACTGAAAGAGGCAGGCTACAGGAATATAAAACTTGAGGTTGATATTCACTCAAGGCTTTCCTATCCGATTACAAACATCTTTATGTTTTTCATTGGGCTTGTTGTTTCCCTGAAAAGCCAGAAGGGCAGAGGGATTGTCAGTGCAGGAGTGGGTGTGCTGCTTAGCCTTGTTTACTGGTTTATGTTCAGCCTTTTCCTCTCCCTTGGTTATGCATCAGTGCTTCATCCTGTTTTGGCAGGCTGGATAGTTCCTGTTACAGGACTTGCCTTGGGTCTTTACGGCTTTTATAGGCTTCCTTCATAGTAAAGGCTATCCAGTGCCTCAGTAAAGCTCCACCTCCTTTCTGTATTGTTTTAAAAGACCTCTGGTTATGGTAAAATCTTTGAAACCCTTTGATTCAATCTCGCAGACAGGCACTATCTCCAAAAGGGAGTTTGTTATAAACACCTCATCTGCCTCAAGGAGTTGCTCTTTCCTGTAAAGGCCCTCCTCCACCTCAATTCCCATGGATTTGGCAATCTCCAGGACCTTACCACGGGTGATGCCCTTAAGAATGCCAGATTCAACCGATGGGGTGTGCAGCCTTCCCCTTTTTATGAAGAACAGATTACTCACCGTGCCCTCGGTGATAAAGCCATCGCTGTTAAGAAGGATGCCTTCAAAAAGCCCTCTGTCTGAGACCTCAAGCCGTGAAAGGATGTTATTGAGAAAGCTTATTGATTTGATATCATAATCTTCAGGTAGTCTTGTGTTTTTTCTTTCAAGAAAGCCGACCCTTACCCCCCTTTTGTAAATTTCCTCTGATGGGGCTTCATAGGCTCTGGTGATGATGAGTAAAGTGGGCTCACTACAGCCATCAATCTCAATGCCTCTTCCACCAGTTCCTCGGCTCAGGGTGATGCGTATGTAGGCCTCTTTTAGATTGTTCATCTCAAGCAGTCTTTCCACAATGGAGACCATCTCAAGGGGGGACTCATTCAGGGTAATTCTGAGCTTCTGAGCAGCCCTTGAGAGCCTTTCAAGGTGTTCACTGACCAGAAAAGGTTTGCCATTGTAAGCCCTCAGGGTCTCAAATACCCCGTCACCAAGAAGGAAACCCCTGTCGTTTATAGAGATCCGCGCATCTTTTTCCCTTATTATGTTACCGTTAAGATAGATGTACATTAAATAATTATATCAAAAAATCTCTCTCTATCAAACCCAATACACCACTACACCAATATACCAATAACCAACCTCTATTTGTTATTTCTATTGATTATATGTTAAATTTCTATATGTCTGAAAGGAGGCTGAGGTTAACAGAGAAGGTAAAGGCTGCAGGCTGAGCTGGCAAGCTTGGTCCAGCGGAGCTGGACAGCCTTATTGCCTCCTTGAAGAGTTCGCCTGAAAGTGGCGTAATAGTGCCACCTGGTGATGACGCAGGGGTGCGGCTTGTTGATGAGGAGCAAGCCCTTGTGGAGACCGTTGATGTTATAACACCTCTGGTGGATACACCCTATCTTTTTGGAAGGATAGCTGCTGCTAACTCACTGAGTGATATCTACGCAATGGGTGGAAGGCCCTTTACTGCCCTTTCTATACTGGGCTACCCCTCCTGTGATTATCCGGTTGAGGTTATAAAAGAGATAATTGAAGGGGCAAACCATACCCTTAAAGAGGCAGGGGTTAGTCTGCTTGGTGGACACTGTTTTGAGGACACAGAGATAAAGTTTGGTCTTTCTGTAAGTGGATTTATTAACAGGGATTTTATACTGAGGGTAAACACACCCAGAGAGGGCAACATCCTTGTACTTACAAAGCCTGTTGGCACAGGCGTGTTGACCACTGCGCTTAAAGGGGAAAGGGTAGGTGAGGATGATTTAAAGGAGGTTATCACCTCAATGTGCATGCTTAATAACAGGGCATCTGAGGCTGCATTAAAGGCAGGGGCTACAGCCTGCACTGACCTTACAGGTTTTGGACTGCTTGGGCATGCCTCTAATATGTTGAGCTCTGGAGGGCTTGACCTGGAGATAGACTCAAAAAGAGTGCCCCTTTTTGAGGGGGTTATGGATTTTGCTGAAAGGGGAATGATTCCTGAAGGGGCTTACAGAAACAGACAGTTTTATTCAGAGCGTGTCCAGTTTGAAGACACTGTTGATGAGACAATGAGGCTTGTGCTCTTTGACCCCCAGACCTCGGGTGGACTCCTTATAGCCCTGAATGAAGAGAACCTGGACCTGTTTAAAGCGGAGCTCCTTCAATGCTGGGTAATTGGAAGGTTTAAAGCAGGAAAGGGAAAAATCAGGGTTTTTTAAATGCTCAGTAACTTCTGATAAGGATAGTTCATTAAATAGTCAAGGAAATCCTCGGCGGCGTAAGAGAGAACCTCATTTTTCTGAGTAATCAGTGTGAACTCCCTCATGAGCTTTTCCTCTTTGAAACTAAGAAGCTTCAGGGTGCCGAACTTTGCCTCCTTCAGTGCTGCCCACCTTGATATAATGGCAAGCCCCATCCCGTTTTCTACAGCCTGTTTTATTGACTCGGTGCTTCCAAGAATCAGGGTTATCTTCAAGTTCTGGGTGGTGATACCATGTTTTGAGAGATATTTCTCAATAACCTGCCTTGTGCCAGAGCCCTCCTCTCTGATTATCAAGGGTTCGTTGGTGATACTAAAGATAGACACTTCCTTGCGCTTTGCAAGGGGATGCTGGGGGGGAAGAGCAAGGCAGAGCTCGTCCTCAATCAGTTTTTTGGTTTTAATCTTCTGTCTTGAAACCTCACCCTCAACAAGTCCAATATCAATATTGCCACTGTTTAAAAGCTCCACAACCCTCTTTGTATTTCCGACCAGAACATGTATCTTTATCTTGGTTCTTGATTTCCTGAAGTCTGAAATCACCCTTGGAAGTAGATAATTGCCGATAGTGGTACTTGCACCTATTGAGATACTACCCTTGACAAGGCCCGTCAGCTCACCAATCTCCTTTTCTGCTGAGGCATAAAGACCGAGAATGTGCTTTGCGTATTTGTAAAGGACCTCGCCAGCTGGGGTAAGGGTAACTGCATTGCTTGAGCGGTCAAAAAGCTTTGTTTCATAGAGCTCTTCAAGGGCCTGTATCTGCAGGCTCACTGCAGGCTGGGTGAGATGAATTATCTCAGAAGCCTTTGAAAAACTCCTTGTCTCTGCTACTGTGCAAAAGACCCTTAATTTGTGGTCGTCCAATGACATGGAAAATTATAACATATGCTTATAGGAAAAGAAAAGATTTTAATGTATTTGATTATTATCAGGTATTGGTGTGCTTTTTCAACAGTTTGTTTTCAGGCTTTAAAAAGCTGCGGTGATATTTAGGTCTATCTCTTCCCAGCAAGCTCTGCAGCCTTGATACGGGTTATTGCTCTCTCAAGGGCGGCCTGGGCACGGGCAAAATCAATATTTTCCTGTTTTTTTAGCATTTCCTCAGCCCTTCTTAAGGCCTCCTTTGCCCTTTCAACATCAATATCCTCTGCCCTTTCAGCACTGTCAGCAAGCACAAGCACCTTGTCCTCATAGACCTCTGCATAGCCTGAGTTCACAAATACATAACCTGGCTTGCCGTTCTTTTTATAGACAAGTATGCCTATCTTCAGGGTTGTGATAAAGGGCACATGGCCAGGAAGGACTCCAAACTCACCTTCAGAGCCAGGTGCTACAACCTCGTCAACTTCATCTTTGAATGCCTGCCCATAAGGGCTGACTACCTCAAGGGTCAATTTCTCTGCCATCTATTACACTCCTGATTATAATTTCTAAATTCTAAACTCTAATTTCTAAACAAATCACAAATTCCAATTTTTCAATTTCGAAAAGCCTTCCTTTTTTCCACTCTACTTAAACCACTGAGAACACTGAGAGCACAAATTAAAACTCTCCATTAACTCAGTGAACGCAACAAACACCACTACACCAATATACCAATATACCAAATATTTTGCCTTTTTAAACTTCCCTTGTATACCCGAGCTTTTTGGCTTTTTCTTCAACTTCCTCAATTGGGCCAACCATGTAGAAGGCCTGCTCGGGAAGGTCATCATATTTACCATCCAGGATTGCCTTGAATCCTTTGATTGTATCTTCAAGTTTTACATATTTGCCAGGTGTTCCAGTAAAAGCCTCTGCTACATGGAAGGGCTGACTGAGGAATCTCTGGAGTTTTCTTGCCCTTGCAACGACCAGTTTGTCATCCTCACTGAGTTCTTCCATTCCAAGGATTGCGATGATATCCTGGAGTTCTTTATACCTCTGGAGGACCTTCTGAACACCACGGGCAACCTGATAGTGCTCCTCACCGATAATCTTAGGGTCAAGTGCCCTTGAGGTTGAATCAAGAGGGTCAACAGCTGGGTAGATACCAAGCTCAGCAATCTGCCTGGACAGAACCACTGTTCCGTCAAGGTGTGTAAAGGCTGTAGCAACTGCAGGGTCTGTAAGGTCGTCAGCAGGAACATATATTGCCTGCATGGATGTAATTGAGCCCTTCTTTGTTGTGGTAATCCTTTCCTGAAGCATACCCATGTCTGTGGCAAGGTTTGGCTGGTAACCCACTGCTGAAGGCATCCTTCCAAGCAGAGCTGAAACCTCTGAACCTGCAAGGGTGTAACGGAAGATGTTATCAATAAAGATGAGAACATCCTGTCCCTGGTCCCTGAAGTACTCTGCTGCAGTCAGTGCTGTAAGAGAGACCCTGAGACGGGCGCCAGGTGGCTCGTTCATCTGACCATAGATGAGTGCGGCCTTTTCAATAACCCCTGACTCCTTCATCTCCAGGAAAAGGTCGTTTCCTTCCCTTGTTCTCTCACCAACACCAGCAAACACAGAGACACCACCATGAACCATTGCTATATTGTGAATCATCTCCATGATAATAACGGTCTTACCGACTCCTGCACCACCAAACATTCCCATCTTACCACCACGAACAAAGGGAACGAGAAGGTCAAAGACCTTAACACCTGTTTCAAACACCTGTGCTGCTGGCTCCTGCTCAACAAACTCAGGAGCAGGACGATGGATTGGCCAGCGCTCCTTTGCATTAATAGGTCCTGCATTGTCATAGGGGTCACCTGTGACATTCATTATCCTTCCAAGGGTTGCCTCTCCCACTGGCACAGATATGGGCTGACCTGTGTCAACCACCTTCATGCCACGAACAAGACCATCGGTTGGTCCCATTGCAATTGTCCTGACCCTGTTTTCACCAAGGTGAGATGCAACCTCAAGGGTCAGATTAATCTCAGGGATACCCCTTTCAGGGTCTGCTGGCTGCTCTATCTTCAAGGCATTCAAAATAGCGGGTAGTTCTGTCTCAAACTCAACATCAACTACCGCACCGATAACCTGTGCAACTTTTCCTTCATTCATAATCAAACCTCCATCATTTATTAAATTCTAAATTCTAAATTCTAAATCCTAAACAAATCACAAATTCCAAATTAACAAATTTTTTAAAACTTCCTTTCTTCTGCGCTTCTAACTTACGTGCTTACGCTCCTACTCCTTTATCGCCTCGGCACCGCCAACTATGTCCATAAGTTCCTTTGTAATTGAGGCCTGGCGTGCCTTGTTAAACTCAAGGGTAAGACGGTCAATCATATCCTCAGCATTCTTGGTTGCGTTTTCCATAGCCGTCATACGGGCTGCCTCTTCTGAGGCTGCAGACTCTATAAGTGCTCTAAAGACCAGAATCTCTATGCTTTTAGGAAGAAGGATATTAAATATCTCTTCCTCAGAAGGCTCTATAAGAAAGTCCTTAAAGGCCTCCTTTTCCTCCTGCTCTATCTCTGCAATTGGAAGCAGTTTCTTTTCCACAATGTTCTGGGCTACCACAGACTTGAACTCATTGTAAACTAAATATAGCTCATCAAAGGTCTCGTTTATGTAACCATCCATCAACTCCCTGGCTACCTCCTGGGCTGCTGAGTAAGAAACCTTACCAGATAGGCCTGTCCAGTTTTTCCGCATCTTGACATCTCTGTATTTGAAGTAGTCCCGTGCCTTTTTCCCGATGGTGCTTAAAGTGACATCCAATCCCTCTTCTTTTAGTCTGCTGATGAGTTTTACACCTGCTTTAAGAACATTGGCATTAAAGGCACCGCAGAGACCCTTATCAGAGGTTATGATTAAGACCTCAACGGTCCTTCTTGGCCTTACCTTCAGAAGGGGATGGACATCCTGCTCACCTGGCTGGGCAAGGCTGTGAAGGAGTTCATCTATTTTGTCTGCATAGGGCCTCAGGGCAAACATCCTCTCCTGGGCCTTCCTCAGCTTTGCTGCTGAGACCATCTTC
This sequence comes from uncultured Nitrospirota bacterium, assembly GCA_964539375.1. Classification (GTDB taxonomy): domain Bacteria; phylum Nitrospirota; class Thermodesulfovibrionia; order Thermodesulfovibrionales; family JdFR-85; genus JAADIE01. Next base: position 10,982 of record CAZIIE010000003.1, read on the forward strand.
ATTGCACGGGTTATCTTGGCCGTGCTTTTAATTGAGTTGATACGCCTTTTGATATCCCTTAAAGTTGCCATAGTTTAAATTCTCCGTTTTATGCCTGAAAGGTGGATTTAAAAGCTCCTATTGCCTCGCTGAGCTTGTTCTTCAGGTCTTCATCAAGGGCCTTTTTCTCAATTATTTCCTTTAAGATATCGGCCTTCTGGCTCTTCATGAAGCTTAAAAGCCCCTGTTCAAAGGCCTTGATAGATTCAACTGGTATGTCATCAAGAAAGCCCTGGGTGCCAGCAAAAAGAACCACTATCTGGTCTTCAAGGGGCATTGGCTGATACTGGTCCTGCTTTAGCAGTTCCACCATCCTTTTGCCTCGCTCAATCTGGGCAAGGGTTGCTTTGTCAAGGTCTGAACCAAACTGAGCAAAGGCAGCCAGCTCTCTGAACTGAGCAAGGTCAAGCCTCAGTGTTCCCGCAACCTGTTTCATTGCCTTTGTCTGGGCTGCACCACCAACTCGGCTGACCGAAAGACCGACATTAACAGCTGGCCTGACACCAGCGTAAAACAGGTCGGGCTCAAGATATATCTGACCATCGGTAATTGATATGACATTAGTGGGAATATAGGCTGAGACGTCACCTGCCTGGGTTTCAATAATTGGTAGGGCTGTCAGTGAACCGCCGCCAAGTTCTGCAGACATCTTTGCTGCCCTTTCAAGCAAGCGGGAATGGAGATAGAAGACATCACCAGGGTAGGCCTCACGACCTGGTGGACGTCTCAAAAGCAGCGAAAGCTGTCTGTATGCAGCTGCCTGCTTGCTGAGGTCATCATATATGATTAATGCATGCTTTCCATTGTCTCTGAAATACTCTCCCATCGCACAGCCAGCATAGGGAGCTATGTACTGAAGTGGGGCTGGCTCAGAAGCTGTGGCAACCACCACGGTGGTGTATTCCATTGCTCCATGCTCTTCAAGGGTCTGGACAACCCTTGCCACAGCAGCCCTTTTCTGGCCGACGGCAACATAGATACAGTAAACATCAGTGTCCTTCTGATTAATTATTGCATCTATTGCAATGGCGGTTTTACCTGTCTGGCGGTCACCAATTATAAGCTCACGCTGTCCCCTTCCAATCGGGATCATTGCATCTATTGCCTTGATACCTGTCTGAAGTGGCTCACTGACAGGCTGACGGTCAACTATACCAGGGGCTACGATGTCAACCTTTCTTGTCTCCTTTGCCTCAATCGGCCCCTTACCATCTATGGGCTGACCTATTGCGTTGACAACCCTACCAAGAAGTGCCTCACCTACTGGCACCTCCATAATCCTGCCGGTGCGTTTTACTATATCACCCTCTTTAATAAGGGTGTCTTCACCAAACAGAACTGCACCAACCACATCCTCTTCAAGGTTCAGTGCCATGCCAAAGACACCGTTTGGAAACTCAAGCAGCTCACTTGCCATGGCATTTTCAAGTCCGTAGACCCTTGCAATACCATCACCAACAGAGAGGACAGTGCCAATCTCACTTACATCAACCTTTTTTTCAAAATCGGTAATCTGCTTTCTGATTAATTCACTTATTTCGTCTACCTTGATTTCCATCTCATCACCCCTTTTTATTAATCATTTAAAGATTATTTGCTTAGCTGTTCTCTGAGCATGTTGAGCTGACCGCGGAGACTTGAGTCATACATGGTGCTACCGACCTTTACCACCACTCCGCCAAGAAGCTCCGGGTCATAGATATATTCAAGCTCTACCTCACGGTTTGTCATCCTTTTAAGGGCATCTAAGAGACGGCCCTCTATAGCGCCATTGAACTTAACAGGTGTAATAACCGTTGCCCTTGTCTTTTTCTGACTTTCATAGTAAAGGTTGGTGTAATGCCTCAGAATGTCCCTCAATGCATCAATGCCCTTTACTTTTGACAGATAGATTATGAACTTTTTGAGATCCTCCGAAAGGGACAGTTTTTCAGAGACCGCCTCTAAAGCCTTCAGTCTTTCGTCTTCAGCTATTAGGGGAGAGTAGAAAAAGTTTTTTATCTCCTTGTTTTCATCTATCATATCAGCAAGGGCTGTGAGGATTGATATGGTCTCTTCAGCCCTTTCAGGGCCGGTCAGGTTAAAAAGCATCCTTGCATAACGCTTTGCTGATTTTTTTGCACCCTTTGCCATGTTACTCCTCTAATTTCTTTATAGATTCCTCAAGGAGCCTTAACTGTTCTTCTTCGGTAAGCTTCTCCTTGAGTTTTTTCTCTGCAAGTTTTACTGCAAGCTCTGCTGCCTCTGCCCTGAGCTTTGCCTTTGCATTCTTAAGCTCCATCTCTATATTACTCTTTGCCTGCTCCTTTATCTTTTCAGACATCTCCTCGCCCTTTTTGATTAATTCATCCCTGTCAGCCACACCTGAGGCCCTGGCAGCCTCAATTATCCTGTCTATCTCCTCATCCTTGAGCTTTATCTTTTCTCTAACCTCCTCTAATGCCTTCTGAGCAAGCTCTTTTGCCTCTCTTGCCTCGTTTAAGGACTGCTCTATGACCTCGGTTCTCTTCTTGAAATATTCCCTCATGGGTTTTCCAAGAAACTTAACCAGTATTACTACAAGAATAGCGAAATTTATAATCTTCCATAACCATTCCTTCCAGTCTGTACCATGATGCTCAGCAGCTGCCTCTTCAGCGTTTGCCCACACAACAGGTGCGATGAGTAAAAGAAGCACTGCACAGAGGGAAAGGGTTTCTGCTAAGACCTTAAGACGGATTTTTAAATTTTTATCTATCATGTCTTCTATACCCCTACAAGTTTTTTTACTATCTCTTCAGAGAAGTTTCTTACAACCTCACCGAGTTCTTTTCTTGCCCTTTCTGTCTCAGCCTTTATAATCTCCTGAGCCTTTTCTATCTCTTTAACCGCCTCTTCCTGAGCCTTTGTGATCAGCTCTTTCTGTTTTTTGAGTCCTTCCTCTCTTAAGTTATTATAGGTTTGGCGTGCCTGCTCTCTTGCCTCTCTTAGAGCCTTCTGATATTCAGCCAGGGCTCTGTCTTTTTCTTCATTAATCCTTTTAGCCTCTTCAAGGGCACCTTCAGTGTTTTCCTTTCTCTTGTCAAATATTTCAAGTAAAGGTTTGAAAACAAGGATGTTGAGGATTACAATAAGTACAAGAAAATTAATAAGAAGCACAAAAAACCATTTGTTGATTTCTATCATTACCCCACTCCAAAGAAGGAATTTTTTAAAAAGTGTTGAACTTTATCACAGTTATAAATTTTTTGTCAAGAATTTGGAGAATAAATTTTTTTATAGTTTTAAAAGTTTTTTAAATTTGGTAGATTATGTGGTATAATCATGCTTATAGGAGAGGTGCTTTTAACAGGGCCTTTTTGTATTTGATGGCTTATTATGGCAGTGCTGGGGTTTTCAGACAGCCTCAAAAAATTCTTAAACTAAAGGAGGAGCTTTTATGGGATTTCTTGACAAACTTAAAAGGGACATTAAAAAGGGGATTGACGAGGGTCTTGAGGCCCTAAAGGAAAGCACCGAGGTTCTTAAATCAAGGGCTGAACATGTTACTGAGGATTTAAAGAGCAAGGTGAAGGTCTTTGAGTTGAAGCAGAAGATACAGGCTCAGCTTACAGAGCTTGGTGGGCTGGTCTATGAGATTAGCGGTGACAAGAGGAAAAATCCGATGAGGGATGAGAAGGTTCAGAAGGTGCTTCAGAGGATAAACAGGATGCAGGAACAGGTGGATAAGCTTGAAGGTAAGATAAAGGAGGCTGTAAAGAAGGCCAAGAAATCCCCCAGAAAGACCGCTTCAAAGGCAAAGAAGAAAACAGCTACAAAGGCTTCAAAGGGTGTGGCTAAAAAGAAGTCGGCAGCTTCAAAGGGAAAATAGAAAATGAAAAAGATAACCCTTTATTCTTCACCAACCTGACCTGACTGCCAGGCCTGTAAGGCCTATCTGAAAGAGAGGAGTATAGCCTTTGTTAATAAGGACATATCTACCGATGCCCAGGCAAGGAAAGAACTTGAGACAAAATATGGAAGGCTTGCAACTCCAACAATTGTGATAGATGAGAAGGTCTTTGTGGGATTTAAGGAAAACCTTAAGGAAATAGAGAGACTTATTGGTTAGTTTATTTTGAATATAAAGAAAGCCCTGCAGGAAGCAGGGCTTTCTTTTTCTCCTCACTCTTCCCAGGAGATAGCTTCAACAGGGCAGGTATCAATTGCCTCCTGACAATCGCAGCTATCACAGGCATCGGCGTTTTTCACAAAGGCCTTTCCATCGTCACCCATCTCAAAAACCTCGGGGCAGATTGCTACGCAGGACTCACATCCCTCACAAAGGTCCCAATCAATTACCGGCTTTGCCATAACAAAACCTCCTTTCTATAATCCCCCCTCTAAAGAGGAGGTGGTAAAAGTAATCAATATTTATCTTATCTGAGATTTAATTATATAATAAATTCTGTAAAAGGTAAATACCATGATATAAATCAGGTATCCCCTTTTCACAATAATTTCATAATCTTCTGTAATAATATCATCAAAGGAGTTTGCTATGACGATAACCATACCCATAAAGGGCATGACCTGTGCCGCCTGTGTCAAGGCTGTTGAAAGGGCTATTGCAGGGCTTTCAGGTGTAAGAGAGGTCAATGTAAACTTTGCCTCTGAAAAGGCAAGGATTGAGGCTGAAGAGGATATTGACCTCAGGGAGATAATAAGGGCAGTGAAAGAAGAGGGCTACGATGTGGTTTCAGTTAAGAGTGATTATCGTGTAAAGGGCATGACCTGTGCTGCCTGTGTTGGAGCTGTAGAGAGGGCTCTTTCAAGATTAAAGGGGGTGCTTGGTGTAAATGTGAATCTGGCAACTGAGAAGGCCACCATTGAGTACATACCTACCGTTGTAAGTTTTGAGGATTTTAAGAAGGCAGTAAAGGATGAGGGCTATGAGCTTGAGGTGATTACAGAGGAGTTTGTAGACCGTGAAAAAAGACAGAGGGAGATGGAGCTTTCTGACCTGAAGAGGAGATTTTTAGTAAGTGCCCTGCTTTCCTGTCTTGTACTTACTGGAAGTCTTTTTAAGGTTCCCCTTCTGTCAAACTGGTATGTGCTTTTGCTCCTTGCAAGTCCAGTTCAGTTCTGGGCAGGAATGAGGTTTCATAAAGCAGCCCTTTCTGCTCTGAAGCACGGCTCTACCAATATGAACACACTGATTACGGTGGGAACTTTTTCAGCCTATCTATACAGCCTGATGGTTACCCTTTTCCCAGGTTTTTTTGAAACAAAGGGACTAAGTGCCCATGTTTATTATGATACTGCGGCGGTTATAATCACCCTGATACTTTTTGGCAGGCTACTTGAGGCAAGGGCAAAGGGGAGAACCTCTGAGGCAATGAGGAGGCTTATCGGGCTTCAGGCAAAGACCGCCAAGGTTGAGAGGGAAGGTGAGGAGATAGAGGTGCCCATTGAAGAGGTTGTGGCTGGCGATGTGGTGGTTGTGAGACCTGGAGAGAGGATACCAGTGGATGGTATTGTTATTGAAGGGTTTTCTTCGGTTGATGAGTCAATGCTTACTGGAGAGAGCGTGCCTGTTGAAAAGCGTACAGGGGAGCAGGTTTACGGAGGCACGGTTAATAAAGAGGGAAGCCTCAGGATAAGGGCAACAAAGATTGGCAAAGATACAGCCCTTGCACAGATTATAAGGCTCGTAGAGGAGGCCCAGGGTAGCAAAGCACCCATTCAGAGGCTTGCTGACAGGGTGGCCTCGGTTTTTGTGCCTGTTGTTATCGGAATAGCAATAGTTACGTTTTTCCTCTGGTATCTATTCGGTCCAGAACCTGCCTTTACCAGGGCATTGATGAACTTTATTGCAGTGCTGATAATTGCCTGTCCCTGCGCCCTTGGTCTTGCAACTCCCACTGCCCTTATGGTTGGCACTGGTAAGGGGGCTGAAAGGGGAATATTGATAAGGGATGCTGAGGCACTTGAGCTTGCACACAGGATAGATGTGGTGGTGATGGACAAGACCGGTACAATCACCAAGGGCTCACCAGAGGTGGTTGATGTTATACCACTGAAGGGCACAAGGGAGGACTGTCTGAGGATTGCTGCCTCTGCAGAGGCATCCTCTGAACATCCTCTGGCAAAGGCTGTGGTTGAAAGGGCAACTAATGAGGGCCTTCCCCTGGAAAGGCCAGAGGATTTCAGGGCAATACCTGGTGGAGGGCTGAAGGCTAAGGTTGACAGCATGGAGGTAGTCATAGGCAATAGGGAGTTAATAAAGGCTGAGGGTATTGACACATCAGGGGTGGAGGATATTGTTAAGAGGGAGAGCTTAGAAGGTAAAACCCCTGTGCTTGTGGCTATAAAAGGAGATATATCAGGGGTAATAACCATTGCAGATACAATAAAGGATAGCTCGGTAAGGGCTATCAGAGAGTTGAAGGCTCTCGGCATTGAGGTTGTTATGCTTACAGGGGATAATGAATCTGTGGCTCAAAGCATAGCCAGGCAGGTTGGTATTGAGAGATTCTTTGCAGGAGTACTTCCAGAGGGTAAGGTCAATGTTATAAGGGAGCTTAAGAAGGAGGGAAAGGTGGTTGCCATGGTTGGAGATGGGATAAATGATGCACCAGCCCTTACCGAGGCTGATGTGGGTATTGCCATTGGCACGGGCACAGATATAGCAATGGAGGCCTCTGACATAACCCTTATCAAGGGTGACCTTACAAGCGTGGTTGAGGCCATCAGGCTTAGCAAACTCACCATCAGGACAATAAAGCAGAACCTTTTCTGGGCATTCTTTTATAACTCAATCGGCATACCTGTTGCTGCCGGGCTTCTTTACCTTTTCGGTGGCCCCCTTTTAAACCCCATGTTTGCCTCAGCAGCCATGGCATTCAGCTCAGTCTCGGTGGTTAGTAACTCCCTGAGACTGAGGAAGAAAAGGTTATAGGAAGCATTTACACTAACGAATCATGGTATAATAAATGACCACTGGCTTTTAAAGCTCAAAAGAAATATAAAAAGGAGGAAAAGGTATGATAACCACAAAGAATTATAAAGTAACAAAGGCTCCCACCTGTCCTCACTGTGGTGTGAAGATGACAAAGATTGAGCCACCACCCTACAACATTGGCGATGGCCTTGGATGGGGGGTTAAGTATCTCTGGATATGCTTCAATGATGAATGTTCCCTATTTGTGAACGGCTGGGAGATGATGAGGGAAAACTATGGTAAAACAGCATCGTACAGGCACATCTGCTTTCCCGACAATGGCGAAACAGGGGCTATCTGTGTGCTTTCCTATGACGGGCTAAAGGGGCAGATCATTGAGGAGGACGAAGAGGATTGATAGCCATTGTTGATTACGGTATGGGAAACCTCAAGAGCGTTGAAAAGGGATTTCACAAGGTTTCCTGTCAGGCCCTGGTTACTTCAGACCCAAAGGTTATTGATTCAGCCTCTGGTATTGTAGTTCCAGGGGTTGGTGCCTTCAGAGATTGCATAGGCCATCTAAAAGAGCTTGGTCTGGTGGATGTAATCTACAGGAGCATTGAAAAGGGAAAACCCTATCTCGGTATCTGCCTTGGCCTTCAGCTTCTGTTTACCCAGTCAGAGGAGTTTGGCCTTTATGAGGGACTTGATATTGTAAAGGGCAGGGTAAAGAGGTTTCCTGACATGGGGCTAAAGATTCCCCACATGGGCTGGAACAGGGTTCACCTTGTTAAAACTCCGCCTGTGTTTGAAGGAATTGAAAACGACAGCTATTTTTATTTCGTTCACTCCTATTATGTTGAGCCTGAAGACAAAGCCTTGGTAGCCGCCACCACCGATTATGGCATAGAGTTTACATCAATGCTCTGGAAGGACAATATAATAGCCATGCAGTTTCATCCTGAAAAGAGCCAGAGACTTGGCTTGAAGGTGCTTGAAAACTTTGGAAGGCTGTGTAAAGGGTAAGGTGTAGGTTTACAGCTCTTCCCTTTCCATCTCCTGTATCTTCTCAATGTTTTCAAGACAGTCTACACAATAAATGGCAAAGGGGATTATCTTGAGCCTCTCTTCAGGAATCTCTGTGCCACACTCCTCACAGATACCGTAGGTGCCGTCTTCAAGTTTTCTCAGTGCCTCATCAATTTTATTAAGGGTATCTTTATGAGAGGTTAGTTTTTTAAGGTTGAGGTCTTCGTTAAGGTCAACCACAGACCAGTCGCCATCATCAAGGGCAGTTTCTACAATCTGCTTGTTTTCTCCCCTGATGAACTTGCCGATTTCTTCTTTTGCCTCATCAAGGATTTCCTGTTTTTTTTCAAGAAGCAGTTTCCTGAGCCGTTCTTTTCGCTCCTGGGCTTCATCTCTTTTTTTACTTTTCCTGGCCATCTCCACCTGCCGCTTCCTGTTTAGGGGCCTCTTCCTTGTAAACCTCAATGATGCTTCTTACCTTAATGCCTGCTGCCTTAAGAGCCTTCTGGATATCAGGCAGTTTTGCATCTTCCACCTTAACCATAAAGTTAGCGTTCATTTTGAAACCTCCTTAAACTTCCATAATTTCATTTTCCTTTGTTTCAAGGATTTTGTCAACCTTTTTTATATGCTCATCAGTCACCTTTTGAACCTCATCAAGGTCTTTTTTCAGCTGGTCTTCGCTAATCTCTTTGTTTTTCTCCATCTTTTTTAGCTCTTCGTTGAACTCTCTTCGTATATTTCTTATTGCAACCCTTGCCTCTTCAGCCCGCTTCCTTACCACCTTTACAAGCTGTTTCCTCCTTTCCTCAGTAAGGGGAGGGATATTCAACCTTATCACCTTGCCATCATTGGTGGGGGTGATGCCAAGGTCTGACTGAAGTATTGCCTTCTCAATATCAGGGATTATCCTCTGCTCCCAGGGCTGTATGGTTATGGTCTTCGGGTCAGGCACAGAAAGGGTTGCCACCTGATTAAGTGGGGTCTGGGTTCCGTAGTACTCAACGGTTATCCCTTCAATAAGAGAAAGGGAAGCCCTGCCTGTGCGGATAGTGGCTAAGTCGTGCTTATAGATATCTATTGCCTTGTCCATCTTCTCCTGAAGCCTCTTTCTCAGTGCTTTATCCATGGGCCCTCCTCCTTCTTAGGTGTTATATTGTGACAAGGGTTCCAATGCTCCTGCCCTCAATAACCTTTTTGAGGTTGCCCTTCTTTTTTACATTAAATACCACAATCGGGAGGGCATTGTCCATACATAGACTTATAGCGGTGGAGTCCATTACATGGAGTCTTTTTTTCAGAACATCTATATAGGATATCTTTTTGAACCTTTTTGCCTTCGGGTCCTTAACAGGGTCGGCTGAGTAGACTCCATCAACCTTGGTGGCCTTTATGATAACATCAGCACCTATCTCCATAGCCCGCAGTGATGCAGCAGTATCGGTGGTGAAATAGGGGTTTCCTGTGCCAGCAGCAAAGATTACCACTCTTCCCTTTTCAAGATGCCTTATAGCCCTTCTTCTGATGTAGGGTTCAGCAAGCTCTCTCATCTCAATGGCAGACTGAACCCTGGTTGGTATGCCCTCTTTTTCAAGGGCATTCTGAAGGGCAAGGGCATTTATAACAGTGGCGAGCATGCCCATATAATCGGCAGTTGCCCTTTCCATACCACTGGCTGTGCCCTGTAGTCCTCTGAATATGTTTCCACCACCAATAACCACAGCCACCTCAACCCCTAATCGGAAGACCGACTTAATCTCCTCTGCCATGTACTGAACGGTGGCGGTGTCAATCCCGTAGGGCCTCTCTCCCATAAGGGCCTCACCACTTAGTTTTAAAAGAACCCTTTTGTATTTTGGCTTTATGGTCTTAGGACTCTTCGCCAAGCTGATACCTTACAAATCTCCTTATTACGATGTTTTCGCCAAGCTTTGCAATCATCTCGGTAAGGAGGTCTTTTACCTTCTTTTTACCCTCGGGGTCTTTCACAAATACCTGGTCAAGAAGACAGACATCGGAGTAGAACTTTTCTAACTTTCCTTCCACAATCTTTTCTATGACATGCTCTGGTTTGTTCTTTATCTGCTCCTTGTAAATCTCCTTCTCCTTGTTAATAACCTCTTCCGGGATGTCCTCTCTCTTAAGGTACCTTGGTGATGCAGCTGCAATGTGCATTGCGATGTCCTTGACAAACTGCTTGAAATCATCGGTCCGAGCAACAAAATCGGTTTCACAGTTTACCTCAACCATGACGCCAATCTTGTCCATGTGGATGTAAGAGGCTATGACACCCTCAGAGGCCTGACGACCTGCCTTTTTCTCAGCAGCAGCAAGCCCCTTCTTTCTTAAAAGCTCAACAGCTTTATCAAAGTCACCACCGGCCTCGGTAAGTGCCTTTTTGCAGTCCATCATGCCTGCGCCGGTCTTTTCTCTTAGGTTTTTCACCATCTCAGCTGTAATGCTCATTCTGCAACCTCCTCTGCTACGGTTTCTTCAGAAGTTTCTGTCTCCTGTATATTTTCCCCGGAGCTTTCAGACTGCTCCTCAAGCTCTATTTTTTCCTCAATAGCTGCCTCTTCCTGGGCCTGTTCAAGCTGTTTGTTAAGTATCTCTCTTCCCTCAATTACTGCATCGGCCATCTTTGATGTGATAAGCCTGATAGCCCTGATGGCATCATCGTTTCCAGGGATTACGAAGTCTATCAGGTCAGGGTCACAGTTTGTATCAACAATGGCAACGATGGGGATGTTTAGCTTCCTTGCCTCAAGCACTGCAATGTGTTCCTTTTTGGGGTCCACAATGAAGACCGCAGCAGGAAGGCCATCCATCTCTTTTATTCCGCCGAGGTTCTTTTCAAGCTTCATCCTGGTCTTTTCCTTTTTAGCAACCTCTTTTTTGGTGAGGGCCTCATAGGTGCCATCTTCCCTCATCTGCTCAATCTTTTTGAGTTTCTCAATGCTCTTTTTTATGGTGCTAAAGTTTGTAAGCATACCACCAAGCCAGCGGTTGTTGACATAAAAAACACCTGCCCGCTGAGCCTCTTCCCTTATTGAGTCCTGGGCTTGCTTTTTGGTGCCCACAAAGAGAATGGGCTGACCTGTTGCTGCTACCTCTTTCATGAAGTTGTAAGCATCCTCCATACCCTTCAGTGTTTTCTGAAGGTCAATTATGTAGATGCCATTACGCTCTCCGAAGATGTATTTCTTCATCTTCGGATTCCAGCGTTTTACCTGATGTCCGAAGTGGACACCAGCCTCAAGAAGTTCCTTCATGGTCACAACTGCCATTGTTTTGCCTCCTTAAAATGGTTTTTTCCTCCGCCCCTACCCCTGCACTCCCTGAACAGGTCAGGGAGAACCATCCAGGAGTTTATATCAGGGCGTGTGTTCTGTAATGCCTGAAAAGATAACATAATAGAGGTGATTTTTGCAATCTTTTCTGCATATTTATAGGTTAATTTGCTATAATTTAAAACTCCTGATTGATGGATAACCCTATCAGGGTTTTCTTCAACAGTTTCTATGAAGGAGGAGCTATGGATATAAAGAGCTTTGTACTTGAGAAGGCGCTTGAGGCAAGGGAGGGTGCCAGGGCTCTATTAAGGGCAAGCACAGAACAGAAAAACAGGGTTTTGCTCAAGATGGCCGATGCCATTGAACAGGAAGCGGAGGAGCTTAAGAGGGAAAACCAGAAAGACATTGAGTATGCCCGACAAAAGGGACTTTCTGCTGCCTTGATAGACAGGCTTACACTAACAGAGAAAAGAATAAAAGAGATGGCAACAGGTTTGAGGGAAATAGCTGCACTGCCTGACCCTGTTGGTGAGGTTACGAGGATGTGGCAGAGGCCAAATGGCATGACCGTGGGAAGGATGAGGGTGCCCATTGGTGTGATAGGTATTATCTATGAATCAAGACCGAATGTTACAGCTGATGCCACCAGTCTCTGCCTTAAGGCTGGAAATGCCGTGCTTTTAAGGGGTGGCTCCGAGGCTGTAAACTCAAACAGGGCAATTGTGAAACTTCTCAGAGAGGCTGCCAGAGATGAGGGCATACATCAGGGAGCCATAACCTTTATAGACATTCCTGAACGTGAGGCCATTTATGAGATGATTAAACTTGAAGGCATTGTTGACCTGGTTATACCAAGAGGTGGTGAGGGACTTATCAGAGCAGTTACTGAAAACTCAAGGGTGCCTGTGCTTAAACATTACAAAGGGGTATGCCATGTCTTTGTTGACCGCGATGCTGACCTTAAGATGGCAGAGGAAATATGCATAAATGCAAAGGTTCAGAGACCTGGAACCTGTAATGCCATGGAGACATTGCTGGTTGACCAGGCAATTGCCAGTGAGTTTCTCCCGTTGGTGCTCAAGAGACTTTCAGAGCTTGGTGTGAAGATAAAGGGCTGTGCAAGGACCGTTGAAATCTTTAAAGAGGCTCAGGAGGCTAAGGAGGAGGACTATTACAACGAGTACCTTGACCTTATAATGAATGTCAGGGTTGTTAAGGATATGGATGAGGCAATAGCCCATATTGACCGTTACAGTTCTGGACACACTGAGACCATCGTTACTGAAAACTATCACAGGGCTATGAGATTTCTGAGAGAGGTTGATTCAGCAGCCGTGATGGTTAATGCCTCAACACGACTCCACGATGGTGGACAGTTCGGGCTTGGAGCTGAAATAGGTATCTCCACCGATAAAATCCATGCCCGTGGTTCAATGGGGCTTGAGGAGCTTACCTGCCAGAAATTCATAGTCCTCGGAACAGGACAGATAAGAACATAAAAAGACAGTGGGTAGGGGACAGGGAGTAGGGAGTAGTAAAAAATAATATTCCCTACTCCCTGCACGCTACACCCTACACCCTAATTCAAAAGGAGGTTGTCTTGGAGCCTGAAAACGAGTTGATACAACAGAGAAAGAGAAAGCTTGAGGAGCTGAGGGAACTCGGCATTGACCCCTACGGTGGTGTGTTTGATAAAACCCATAGTGCCTCTGATATCTTCAGACAGTATGGTGAGATTGAGGCTGAGGCTCTGGAAAAGGACCCTGTAGAGGTTACTGTTGCTGGCAGGATTGTGGCCTGGCGAAGCTTTGGTAAGGCTGCCTTTTCCCATATTCAGGACAGTACAGGCAAGATACAGGTTTATTTTCGAAAGGACATCCTTGGCGATAGATTTAAGATTGTAAAGAAGTTTGATATTGGTGACATAATCGGAGTAAGAGGCAAGCTCTTCAGAACCAAGACAGGTGAGCTTACCATACTGGTTGAGGACTTTTCCTTTTTAACCAAATCACTGAGACCTCTTCCTGAAAAATGGCACGGCCTGAAGGATATAGAGCTTCGGTACAGACAGAGGTATGTGGACCTTATTGTGAATCCCGAGGTCCGTCAGACCTTTTTGAAACGCTGTGAGATAATAAGGTTCATAAGGGATTACCTTGAGAGGGAGGGCTTTATAGAGGTTGAGACACCCATGATGCACCAGATACCAGGTGGTGCCACTGCTCGCCCCTTTAAGACCCACCACAATGCCCTCGGCATTGACCTTTATCTGAGGATTGCGCCAGAGCTTTATCTTAAGAGGCTCCTTGTTGGAGGCTTTGAAAGGGTCTTTGAACTTAACAAGAACTTCCGAAACGAAGGGATTTCAACAAAGCACAACCCAGAGTTTACAATGCTTGAGTTTTATGTTGCATACAGGGATTACAACTTCCTGATGGACTTTACAGAGAGGATGTTTACCGAGTTGTTAAAGAAGACTGTTGGCTCCATGAAGGTGAAGTTTGGCGATTTTGAGATAGACTTCACTCCTCCCTGGCCAAGGATACCCATGTATGAGGCATTAAAGAAACAGGGAGTCCCTGAGGAGATATTTTCCGACTATGAAAGGGCAAGAAAGTGGGCAATATCAGAGGGGATAGATGTCAAGGATGCACCAACCCTTGCTAAACTCCTTGACGAGATTTTTAAGGAAAAGGTAGAGCCCCATCTTATACAGCCAACATTCATTATTGACTATCCTGTGGAGCTTTCTCCTCTTGCAAAAAGAAAAAGGGACAATCCAGAACTGGTTGAGCGTTTTGAGCTTTTTATAGCCCAGCGAGAGATTGCAAATGCCTTTACAGAGCTTAATGACCCCGAAGACCAGAGACAGCGATTCCTGAAACAGGTGGAGGCAAAAAACAAGGGCGATGAAGAGGCACACTGGATGGATGAAGATTTTGTTAGAGCCCTTGAGTATGGTATGCCGCCTGCAGCAGGTGAGGGCATAGGCATTGACAGGCTGGTGATGATCCTTACAGGTTCCACTTCTATAAGAGATGTGATACTTTTCCCCCAGATGAAGCCTGAGAAAAAACAGTCATGAGGCTTCCCTATCAGCTCCTTATAGCAATTCGTTATCTTAGGTCAAAGAAGAAAAAAAGGGGTATCTCCTTTAACACCTTGATAACCACGGGTGGTGTGATGGTTGGGGTAATGGCTCTGGTTGTGGTTCTTTCAGTAATGAGCGGCTTTCATGAAGACCTGAGAAACAAAATCCTCGGTGTCAATGCCCATGTGGTTGTGCTTAACCTGAAGGGTGGAATAAAGGGCTATCCAGAGGTTATTGAAAAGCTCAAAGGGATAGATGAGGTAAGGGGAGCATCGCCCTTTGTGCTTGCCCAGGTTATGATATCAAAGGGAAGGAATGCCCATGGGGTGTTTTTAAGAGGCATTTCTCCATCCTATGAAAGGGAGACCACAACCTTAACGAGACATATAAAGGTAGGAAGACTTGATGCCCTTACAGAGGAGGGTAAACTTCCAGGGGTAATTATCGGCAATGAACTTGCTTCCATTCTCAATGCCTATATGGGCGATGTGGTAAGCATAATATCACCCACCGGTGAGATAGGGCCGATGGGTATGCTTCCGAGGGTCAGAAAGTTCAGAGTGGTGGGTATCTTTGAGGTAGGCATGTATGAGTACGATGCTAACCTGATACTGACCTCACTAAAGGCAGCCCAGGAGTTTTTCGGCCTTGGACAGGAGGTTACAGGCATTGAGCTGAGGTTAAGTGACATATACAGGGCTGCAAAGGTAAGACAGATGATTCCCCAGGTTCTTGGAAGAACCTATTTTGCAAGGGACTGGATGCAGATGAATCGTAACCTGTTTTCAGCCCTGAAACTTGAAAAGTTTACCATGTTTATTATCCTTACCCTGATTGTGCTTGTTGCATCCTTTAACATCGTCAGCACCCTGATAATGAATGTGATAGAAAAGCAGAGAGAGATTGCCATACTCAAGGCAATGGGTGCCACAAACAGGGGTATAATGGGAATCTTTATCTTTCAGGGTCTTGTTATAGGTGTGGTTGGCACAGTGCTCGGCATAGTGGGAGGATACCTGCTCTGTTATATCATAGGAAGATACCAGATAGTTAAGCTACCTGCTGATGTATACTATCTCAGCCATCTGCCAGTAAAGACAGATCCCCTTGACTTTCTGCTTGTATCACTTGCTGCAATTGGTATAAGCCTCCTTGCTACCCTTTATCCTGCCTATCAGGCAGCAAAACTTGACCCTGTAGAGCCGTTGAGGTATGAGTGATGTGCAGATTTATAAAAAGACTGGTTTGCTTTCTGGTTATTTTAACACTGCTTGCCTTTGTGGTTGCCCTTTTAAAGGGAGGAGAGCCCTTCAGAAAGCTCGGGGAAAGATCAGAGCATCTTGGAAGGACTATAAAAAAGAGGTCTGAAGAGCTTGCAAAAGAGGCTGATAGATTGAAAAAGACCAGAGAGGTAATTGAGAAACAGAAAAAGGAGATAGAGCGGTTAAAGGAAAAACTAAAAGATAAATAAATACCCCCTTTAGTTCCACTTGCGAAGTGGAACTAAAGGGGTGGTTAAAGGAGAATATAGAGGGTGAGTAAGCCTCTTGTAAGTGTTAAGGCGTTAAGGAAAAATTACCTGACTGAGGCTGGGGAGCTTGAGGTCCTGAAGGGGATAGACCTTGAGATACAAAGGGCTGAGATGGTAGCTGTGGTTGGGGCCTCTGGTGTGGGAAAGAGCACCCTCTTACATATACTTGGCACCCTTGATAGACCTACTTCAGGACAGGTGCTTTTTGATGGAGTAGATGTGTTCGGGCTTAACGACCCAGAGCTTGCAGAGTTCAGAAACAGAAAGATAGGCTTTGTGTTTCAGTTTCATCACCTGCTGCCTGAATTCAGTGCACTGGAAAATGTTATGATGCCTGCCCTTATAGGGGGAATGGAAAGGGATGAGGCAATAGTAAGGGCTGAAGGGCTGCTTTCCGAGCTTGGCCTTTCAGAAAGACTCCAGCACCGTCCTGGTGAGCTCTCAGGCGGGGAGCAACAAAGGGTAGCAGTAGCAAGGGCACTTGTAATGGAGCCATCTCTTGTGCTTGCCGATGAGCCAACCGGTAACCTGGATACAAGGACAGGCCGTGAACTCTTTTGTCTGCTTAAAAAACTGAACAGTGAAAGGGGGATTACCTTTTTGGTGGTTACCCATAATGAGGAGCTTGCCTCAGGTTGTTCAAGGGTTGTAAAGATGGTTGATGGAAGGTTTGAGGGCTCCTTTTCTTAGTATCTTCACCTTTCCCTCAACTACCTCTACAATGGTTGAGGGTTCAATCCCGTAGGTCTTGCCACCGTCAATTATAAGGTCTATCTGGTCATCAAAATACTCAATAACCTTCTGGGCATTGTCTGCAGGAGGGCTGCCTGAAAGGTTAGCGCTTGTGGCTGTAATAGGGTATCCAGCTTTTTTTACAAGGGTAAAGGCGAAGGAGCGGCCTGGTATTCGGAGTGCCACCTTAGAGGTGCCAGCTGTAATAAAATCACTCAGCCCTTCCCGAGCCTTTAAAACAATGGTTAGAGGCCCTGGCCAGTACCTTTCCATCAGCATCCTCTCAAGCATGCTAACCCTGGAGCAGAGGGAAAGGGCTACTTTAATAGAGGGAACAATCAGTGGAAGAGCCTTTTCCTTTGGGCGATGTTTTATCTCGTAAAGCCTTTTTAGTGCCTCAGGATTGTCATACTTCACACCAAGGCCGTAGAAGGTCTCGGTAGGAAAGGCTACAATGCCGCCCTCGTTAAGAACCTCCACAGCCCTCATTGCTATAGCCTCTTTGTTGGAGTTTGAGAGCTTTATGTAGTTCATTCAGAGCCTCCCTGAATTAACATCATTGAGCCAGGCTTAACCCCTATAAACCTTGAAACAACTTCGCACTTTGACTGAAAAAGAAAGAATATCTGTCTTTCTTCATGACAGAGGGTCTCAAAGTTACCCTGTCCCTTGCTGATTATGAGGCTGCTATTATTATAAACTTCCTGAAACTCCTTTGAACACCACTTTAGGATTGTGCCAATGCAGTCAGAACCGTTTGTTATCACCTCTGACACCCTGTCAATACCTGTCTGAAGGGCATCTTCAAGGGTTGCATCATTAATCACAGGTGAGCCTTTTACAACCGCTCTCACAGAGATACCCCTTTCAACGAGCTCTTCTATCAGTATCCTGTCAAAGACTATTTCACCCGCATTGTCAAGAAGATAAAGGAGGCTTTCGGCCCCTTCAAGGCTGGCCCTGAATTTACCGTAATCATCCCAGGCAAGGTCTTCTTTGAGTGCTCTTCTGATTTCGGCCTCAATATCCACTGTGGAATAAATACCAAAATCAATGGAGTTTCCTGCAATGGCAAGCCTTGTTGCTGTTAACAGTGGGTCTGGTGACCCCTTTACGATTTCCTTTAGCTCTTCATAAAGAGAAAGCCCTATCTGGTTATATCTTTTTTTAATATCCTTAAAGGGGTCGGTGCCCAGCAGTTGCCTGATTCTTCTATGCATGAAGGTGGTGCTGTGGGCAGGTGATTCACTGATGTCGGTCTCCTGAATATCCTTAAGGATGCTTTTTATAATCCCTATCTTTTCATGGCTTTCAAGCCCTGTCTGGTTAAGAGATATTATTACCTGTTTGAGAAAACAGGGAAAACACTCAGGCGCTACCCTGAAGTCATCAAAGGTCATATCTGCTAACTCCTAAAGGTGGATATGAAAGGTGCGAATTATGTAGTTAACAAATCCTCCAACGGAAAACGCAAGAAAGAATACAATAGTGGTTACAGCAAAGGCAACCCTGGGGCCTCGTTCCTTGATGATCATAAAGAGGTTTGCCAGGCAGGGGATGAAGAGCGTGATGGTTATAAGGCTTATAAGGGTCTGAAGCTGGCTGAGTTCACCCCTCTGAAAAAGGGCAAAAAGACCTGCAGCACCGTAGTCTCTCCTTAAAAAGCCCAGTATGAAAAAACCTGCTGTCTCCTCAGGGAGCCCAAGCAGTCCCTTTACAAGAGGTGAGGCACCTATTTCAATGTATCTTAACAGACCAGTTTTATCAGCAAGAAAAAGCACCAGTGTGCCGAGTATGAAAAGGGGGACAGCCTCCTTGAGGTACCACTCAATACGCCCAAGGGTTTTCAGAAGGACATTTTCAAGCCGAGGAACCCTCAGGGGGGGAATCTCAAGAAAAAACTCGGTCTTTTCTCCAGGCACAACCTTTGAGGCAAGATAGCCCGAGACCAGAAGCACCGAAAGGACGGTTAATGCCCATATTGAGGCAGCCTTGAGTGAAAGGGCTCCAAACATGCCCAGTATCACCCCTATCTGGGCAGAGCAGGGTATCGCAAGGGCAAGCAGGAAGGTGGCTATTATTCTGTCCCTTCTGGTCTCAAGAATCCTTGTTGTCATCACAGCCATGGTGCCACAGCCAAGGCCCAGTATCATCGGCAGGATGGCCTTGCCATTCAGCCCAATCAGGTTGAATGCCCTGTTTGAAAGAATGGCAAGGCGGGGAAGATAGCCGCTGTCTTCAAGGATTGAGAAGGCAATAAAGAAGGTTGCAGTAATGGGTAGTATAATAGCAACGGAGTAGGTCAGGGCAACGGTAATCAGTCCGTACTGACCGACCAGCATATCCTTAAAAAATTGAACAGGCAGTATCAGGTCAACCAGTTTTGTAAACATTGGATTAAGGTATCTGCCAAATATTACCCCCTCAAAAAAATCCACCATCGTTCCTGCACCAAAGACACCGACAAATTCATAAACCAGAAAAAGGACAACCAAAAGCACAGGTATCCCCCACAGGGGGTGCATGCTTGTCCTCTCAAGCCACCTGAAGAGTTGTCCTCCCTCAGCCTGAATTCTCTGAACCGTCCTGTTAATTATTTTTTCAACCAGCTCAACTCTTGTTTCATTTATTATCTGGGCAAGGGGAAGTGAAAAGTTAGACTGGCATTCATCTCTGAGTTTTTCAATGTTTTCTATCTCCTCTATAGACAGATTCGCCTTTAGCCATGCCTTTAGGCTTTCATCTCCTGCAAGTATCATCACAGCCACAGAACGCCTTGATATGCCAGAGGCTGGCAAAAGGGAAGATATCTTTTCTATATATTTTTCTATCAGAGGATGATAGGTAAATAAAAGGGGTTCAGAGTTGTAGGGAGCTACCAGTTCATCCTTCAGTTGTTTAATGCCCTTTCTCCTTGTGGCTACAGTGCCCACTACCTTTATGCCAAGGACTTCAGAGAGCCTCAATTTGTCAATCCTGATTCCCCTGTCAAGGGCCTCATCTTCCATGTTAAGGTCCAAGATAAGGGGTAGTTTCATCTCAAGAAGCTGCACAGTAAGCAAAAGGGTGCGTTTTAGATTCTTAGAGTCAGCCACCTGAACAACCTTGAAGGGCCTTTCCTGAAGCAGTATATCCCTGGTTACTCTTTCATCCTCACTCATCGGAATCAGGCTGTTTACCCCAGGAGTGTCAATAAGTAGGAATCTCTCCCCCTTTAGGCTGATATTACCCCTTGAAAGCTCAACAGTTGTGCCAGGGTAGTTGGATACAGTTACATACCTGCCCGTAAGAAGCCCGAATATTACACTTTTACCAACATTCGGGTTTCCAACAAGCACAATGGTTTTTATCGTTGAGGCGACCTTTTCTTCTGAGTTGTGCATGATAGGAAAAATGCTTATTGAAAATTATTATCAATATCATTTTAAGAGATACTCGTAGTAAAAGTCAAACAGGGGAATTGATTTCAGATTTACGATTTCTGATAAATCATCTGAAAAACTGTAATATATACTTCAGGGCTACTATCAATATTATCAGAGAAAGTATGAATTTTATTGTCCGCTCGGGCATATGTTTCTGCGCTCTTGCACCTAAGTACATTCCCAATAGTCCACCGATACCGAAAAGTATTCCAAGAAGCCAGTCAGGAGGCGCTGTAACTCCACCTTTTAGGGGCAAAAGACTGTAAAAGGCAAGTCCTGAAATGGATGTCATAAAGGTGCCCATAAGCACTGCACCGGAGACCACATAAACAGGTAGGTTCAGAACACTGACCAGAAAGGGAGCAACTATAGAGCCCCCGCCAATACCGTAAATTCCACCTATTACTCCTACAAACAAAGAAAGAGAAAATACCAGCGGAACACTGAAGGATACCCTCTTACCTGAAAAGTCAAAGGACACCCTGTTTAACGAGTAATGGACATTGTCTATCCTGAATGAAGAAGTCGTAGATGTAGGTCTGGGTGTATTTTTCTTCAGGCTTAACAATAGCCTGTAGCCGATATACAGGAGTACGATGCCAACAAAGAACTTGAAATTCCTTGGCTCTGGCAGATACCTTATTCTGATGATATATCCAACCAGCACGCCAGGCAGTGTTCCAAGGACTATGCATGCCGTAAGGGACCAGGCCATTCTGCCTTCCTTTATGTATCTGTAAACCCCTCCTGGAATTCCCACCAGATTGTAAAGGAAATTTGTTGAGCTTACCGATGGTGAGGTAAACCCAAGAACACTCATCTGAAAGGGCAGCAGAAGGAAAGCCCCAGAGACCCCTGCCATTGAGGTGAAAAAGGATATGCTAAAGGCAACAAGGGGTGGCAAAAACCAGTAGGTCTTGATACCGGCTACAGGGAAATAAATCTTAAGTAGTTCCATGATGCTTTAACCTCGCTCTTTTTTTTCTTTTAAGTTTCTGTTTTCTCTTTTTTTCAATAAGCCTTTCCCTCTGGCTCTTTCTGCCAAGAAGAAGCTGCTCAATACGGTCAGCAAGCTCCTTTCGGGCATAATATCTGTTAAGGTTCTGTGACCTTGTTCTCTGGCATTTAATCTCAATGCCTGTGGGAAGGTGTTTTAAATATACACAGGTTGAGCGTTTGTTTACATTCTGCCCCCCATGTCCACCTGAACGGACAAACTCCTCCTTTAGGTCCTGCTCCTTTATGCCAAGGGAGTCAAGCCTTTCCTTAAGTGCCTTCAGTTTTTCAGGCCCTATGGCAGGCATGTTGTGCTAATGTCCTTTTATTCTTTTTCGGTCTCGTAATATAATATATTAAGCAAAATAAAAATTTGTATGGGATTTCTTGAATATATAAAAAGAGACTTTCAGGCCGTCTTCGAGCGTGACCCTGCTGCAAGAAGCAAGCTGGAGGTCCTTTTTACCTATCCTGGCTTTCATGCAATAGTTCTTCACCGAATAAGCCATGCCCTTTACAAAGCAGGAGTGCCCTTTATCCCGAGGCTCCTTTCTCACATCAGCAGACTTTTAACAGGTATAGAGATTCATCCTGCAGCAAGGATTGGACCTGGTTTCTTTATTGACCACGGCATGGGAGTGGTTATTGGAGAGACCACCGAGATAGGTGAGAACTGTCTTCTCTACCAGGGCGTAACCCTCGGGGGTACTGGAAAGGAGAAGGGGAAACGCCATCCGACCCTCGGAAACAATGTGGTGGTGGGTGCAGGGGCAAAGGTGCTCGGTGCCATAAGGATAGGGGATTATGTTAAGATAGGTGCCAATGCTGTGGTTTTGAGGTCAGTGCCTGACTACAGCATAGTGGTTGGAGTGCCAGGCAGGGTAATTAAGAGGAAGGTCTTTAGGGTTACTGACCTTGGTGTGGAGGAAGCCCTTGACCACATTCATATGCCTGACCCGATAGAGGAGAAGTTCAGGGCACTTGAGGGGCACATTGCTCAGCTTGAAAGAAAGATAGAGAAGCTTGAAGGTAAGGGAGGAAAGATGAAGATCTACAACACCATGAGCCGAAAAAAGGAAGAGTTTGTTCCTGTTGAAGAGGGTAAGGTAAAGATATACGCCTGTGGTGTTACGGTCTATGACCTCTGCCATATTGGACATGCAAGAAGTGCGGTTGTCTTTGATGTTATAAGAAGGTATTTCCTTTACAGAGGTTACGATGTAACCTACATAAGAAACTTCACCGATATTGATGACAAGATTATAAAAAGGGCAAATGAAGAGGGTATTCCCTGGCATGAGGTGGCAAGAAAATACACCGAGGAGTATTACCGTGACATGGATGCCCTTGGGATTGGAAGGGCGGATATTGAGCCGAAAGCAACCCAGTACATTAATGAAATGATAGATATGATAAAGGGGCTTATTGAAAAGGGCTATGCCTATGTGGTTGATGGAGATGTGTTTTTTTCAGTTGACCGGTTTAAAGAGTATGGAAAGCTCTCAAAACGTTCAATGGATGAGTTGAAGGCTGGTGCAAGGGTAGAGGTTGATACCAGAAAGAGAAACCCTCTGGATTTTGCCCTCTGGAAATCCTCCAAAGAGGGTGAGCCATCCTGGGAAAGCCCCTGGGGACCTGGAAGACCTGGCTGGCATATAGAGTGCTCGGTGATGAGCATGAAACACCTGGGCGAGACCTTTGACATCCATGGTGGTGGTGCAGACCTGATATTCCCCCATCATGAAAACGAGATAGCCCAGTCTGAGGCGTTCACTGGAAAGCCCTTTGCCCGTTACTGGGTGCATAATGGCTTTATCACCATTGCAAAGGAGAAGATGTCCAAGTCCCTGGGTAACTTCTTTACCATAAGGGATATCCTTGATAAATTTGACCCTGAAGTGGTGAGGATATTTTTATTATCCACCCACTATCGTAGCCCAATAGAGTTTTCTGAAGAGCAGCTGAGAGAGACAGAGGCTGGTGTGGACAGGTTTTACTCCACGGTTATGAGAGTTGAGGGCTATCTTCAGAGGATGTCAAAGAAACAGAGGGAGGTACCTGAGCAGAAGAGGATGGAGGAGCTTATCGCCTCATTCAGAAAGAGGTTTGAGGAGGCGATGGATGACGACTTTAACACAGCCCTTGCCATTGGGCACATCTTTGAGATGATAAAGGAGATAAACCGATACCTTGATTCAAAACCCTCGGGGCAGAAGGCAGAAGAGACGATAAACAGGGCAATGGATGAGCTCAGGGAGGTCTGCCAGGTGCTTAACATCTTTCAGAGAAGCCCTAAACAGTGGCACCTCTCTTTGCTTAAGACCAGAAAAATCAACATCACCGAGGAAGAGATTAACAGTTTGATAGCCCAGAGGCAGGAGGCAAGGAAGAACAAAGACTGGCAGAAGGCTGATGCTATAAGGGATGAGTTACTTCAGAAGGGCATAGTGCTTGAGGATACCCTCCAGGGAACTGTCTGGAGGGTCAAGATATAATTGCATGGAACTAATCACCATCGTATCAGACGAAGATGATACCAACAAGACCCTGGCGGAGTTCCTTGAGGGGTTTAATATAAATTTTATAAAAAACAAAACAGAGATTATTGACAGTATTTACAACAACCCTCCCACATTGATAATTTTTAACGGTGGCCTCAAGTACAGAGACTACATAAGAACTATAAGGGATGACCAGGTGTTCAGCCACCTTCCCATTATTCTGCTCCTTGATGAAAGGGAGTTCGTAAAGCAGTGGAAGGAGTTGCCTGCCGATGACTTTATAACCAAACCCCTTCAGAGGGAAGAGTTCATAATGAGGCTTTACCTGTCTATTGAGCGGTCAAGGCGAGTGGTTGAGGTGAACCCTCTTACCATGCTTCCAGGAAATACCCCCATTATAAAGGAGGTCCAGGCAAGGCTTGACAGGGAGGAGGAGTTTGCCCTTGCCTATGCTGACCTGGATAACTTCAAGCCCTTTAACGATAAGTATGGCTTTTCCCGTGGTGATGAGGTTATTAAGATGACAGGAAGGCTTATCACAAATACGGTTAAGCTTTATGACCCCCATAATTTTTTTGTTGGCCATATCGGTGGTGATGATTTTGTTTATATAACATCAATTGAAAGAGTTGAACAGACCTCCAGAGAGATTATAGAAAACTTTGACGAAATCATCCCTTCCTTTTACGACCCTGAAGACCGTGAAAGGGGTTACATCATATCCTTTGGAAGGGACAGAAAGGAGAGGCATTATCCCCTGCTTACCCTTTCCATAGGAATTACCCTTAACAGGGCATGGTTCAGACACTATGGTGAGATAAGCTCTGCAGCCACAGAGGTGAAGAGCTATGCTAAGAGTTTTGAGGGAAGTAACTATTTTATAGACAGGCGGAGGTATAGCAGGGATTAGCCCCTCTTGCGCTGCCTTAAAACCTCATAAACAATCACTCCTGTTGCAACAGAGACATTAAGGGAGTTAATCTTTCCAAACATTGGGATGCTTATAAGGCGGTTGCACTGTTTTTTAACACTTGCCCTGATACCCCTTCCTTCTGAACCAACCACAAGGGCAAGGGGGACCCTGAAGTCTGCCTCCCAATAGGAGAGCTCTGCCTCTGAAGAGGCACCATAGAGCATAACCCCCTCGGATTTTAGAAAATCCATTGCGTGCTTTATGTTGGGCACGGCTATTAGGGGGATGTGTTCAATAGCCCCTGCAGAGGCCTTTGCTACGGTGGGGCCACCTGCAGAGCGTCTCTTCTGAACGACCACAGCATGAACCCCAGCAACTTCGGCTGTTCGGATTATTGCACCAAGGTTATGGGGGTCTTCAACCTCATCTATCAGGAGGTAAAAGGGGAGGGTGTCCTTGTTTTTGCTGATAGCAGGTAGGTCTTCCAGAGTGTATCTTGGAAGTTCAGCGGTCCTTGCCGCCACGCCCTGATGGGCCTTTGGAAAGGCTCTGAAAAAGGCCTTTTCAACAAGCTGGAACTGGATGCCCTTAGCTCGGGCTAACCTGATAAGGCCTTCCCTTTTGGAATCAGAAAGACCTTTGTAAATATAGATGCTGAAGACCTTTCTTCCCGACCTGATTGCCTCTTTTACAGGGTTTATGCCATATATCCACATCTTTAGCCCGAAGATGAGAGAAGTATTAAGAGCCTTAAAGTATAAGGGAGTCTTTGTCTTTTATATTGTCCTCCACCTCTTTAAATACCTCTAAAAGGTCCTCACTGTTTAGCCCCAGGGCTGACCAGGTGGCTTCATCAATGCTATGGGCATAGGGGTCTCCACTGAAGCCAAAACCCATCATCTTGATGATGTTTTCCGAAAGCATTACTATTGAAACAGTCTTCTTAAAGCCTCTGGAAGACAGAGGTGCATGATGAAAGGCTACAGAGTCTATCAGTTCTTCTGGAAAGTTCCACTTTGTAGTAAGCCATCTTCCAGCCTGGCTGTGGGTAATGCCGAAGACCTCCTTTTCAGCATCAACTATATAAAGCTCCCTGTCCCTGGCAATATCAAGGGCTTTTCTGTACTGTTCGGGAAAGCAAAGACTGAGCGCCACTTTTCCAATATCGTGTATAAGACCTGCCACTGATATATCATCGGTATTTTTCAACCCGAGCCTTTTTGCAACTGCTCTTGATGTAATAGCTGTACCAATAGAGTGTTCCCAGAGCCCGAGCATGCTCTGCTGCATCATGTCAAAGATGGAGATGCCCAGGAGCATCCCCTTAACTGCAGAAAGCCCGATTAACATCAGAGCCTGATGCACTGATGATATCCTTCCCGGGAAACCGTATATTGGAGAGTT
The DNA here is from genome assembly GCA_964539375.1 of uncultured Nitrospirota bacterium. GTDB lineage: Bacteria > Nitrospirota > Thermodesulfovibrionia > Thermodesulfovibrionales > JdFR-85 > JAADIE01. Next base: position 36,837 of record CAZIIE010000003.1, read on the forward strand.
CACTATCTTTAGCACCTTTGCTGAGATTGACTGGTCCTGACTGATAAACTCACCTATCCTCTTAAGCGAAATGTCTTCGGAATCAATAAGACTCAGGATTTTAGTGACCACAGGTGGAATTGAGGGGAGTGTGCTTAGCCCCTCAATCTTTTTTCTTATGGTGGTTATGTCAGGGCTATTCATAGATTGCTTCTATATGTTTTAAAAGGGTATCTCGGATGGTCTGCATCACGGTATTCATTTCTGCTTTACTAAGGGCCTGCTCAACCTTCTTGAGATAAAGTTCCTTTGACATCCTCGGTTCCGAGTGGCCCTCTACAAAAATAAAATCAACCTGTAGCCCTTTAAGCCTTGAAATCATCCTTTCATCAAGCTCAGCACCCTGAGGGAAAAGCACAGCACCAGAGGGGTTTGTCACATCTCTGGCAAGCACCATCCCTGACTCAGCACTATCTATCGGTATCTTCCTCATTTAACAAAATTGCCCTTCCAGGTTCAGGCAAACATACTGGACAGTAGTTTTTTCCCTGCTCTAAAAGGCAGTCATGTCCACAGCAATCAAGACATATACACTCATCTAAAGAAAAACCACAAACCTTACATCTGTCAGACATAGATAGTGAAGAAATTCTAATATCTAATTTCTAATTTCTAAACAAATCCTAAATAATAATTTTCCAAACCTTAACTTCTTTTGTAGTTTTGACACAAGTTCTATTTCAAACCACAGAGTGCACAGAGAACACAGAGTTAATATTTAATCTGATTTTCCAATCCCTTAACTCAACACTCAAATCCCTATTCCCTATAGCCTATCGCCTGTTTCACCCCTTCACCCATTAACCAATTAACCAATTAACCAATACACCAATATACCAATATACAACTTTCTTGATTATATCACAAAGGGGCAAAAAAAAAGCTGCTGCTCAAAGGTAGGGAGCAGCAGCAGTATATTAGGGGAGGTAACGAGGCGCTATGGTTATTTTATACCATAATTAATATCATTTGTCAAGAGAAAAATTTAAGGTAACTTTATAATCAAAAATTTAAATTATTAATAAATTAATTAACTAATCAATTACCCACCTTAGTTCCACTTACGAAGTGGAACTAAGGTGGTATTGGTTAGTGGGAGGGCTCTATCTTTACAGGGGTAGGATGGGCTGTGCCTGTTTTGGGGCAAGAAACAAGGCTGTTTACCCTTGCATGGGCAAAATGGACAGGCACAAAGAGCATCCCCTCTGGTATCTCATCGGAGACCCTTGCCTTAATAAAGACCTCTGAAAGGGGTGATGTTATCTTTATGAACTCACCGTCAGAGATGTTGTATTTCTTTGCATCTTCAGGGCTTATCTGCACAAAGGCATCGGAAAGGACATGACTGAGGCTTTTTGACATCACACTGAGTGCACCTGAGTGCTGCATAATGTTACCTGTGACCATAAGGATTGGGTATTGCTGGTTGGTAAACTCAAATTGAGGCTGAGTTACAGGGCGATAACGCCATTTCTGTTGGCCTCGGTCAACCTCAATGGAGGCTATCTCCTCTCTGAGGGTGTTCAGCTCAATCACACCAAGGTCGTGTTCCATTACACGGGCAAGATTGCGAAGTATCTGCCAGTCAGGAACTGCATCGCCTGCAGGTGATACAACCTTTGGAAAGGGCTGCGGTATACCCTGCGAGTTAATAAAGGTGCCTTCCTTTTCTGACCAGGCAGCTGCTGGAAGGACAACATCGGCAAGCTTTGCTGTTTCTGATAGCCTGATGTCCTGAACCACCAGAAATTCCAGCCCTTCAAGGTTTTCTTTTATAGTGTTAGCCTCGGGCATTGTAACAACCGGGTCTTCCCCCATCACATATAGGGCCTTCAGAGA
>CAZIIE010000004.1:0-4432 GCA_964539375.1 uncultured Nitrospirota bacterium
TAAATATTAAGTTTTTGAGGAGCAAGGCTCCTCAAAGGGGCTCCGCCCCTTTGGATCCCCAATAATGAATTAAAATTTAAATATATGGGGAGTTTGAGGGACGGAGTCCCTCAAAGTTATTTAAAGGAATTTTTGAACAAGGATTTTTAATTGAAAATTAATAAATTAAAGCCTGTTAAACAGGCTCTAACTTGGCGAAGGGAGGTGACAGAGATGATGAACTGCTGGGAGTTCAAAAAATGCGGCCGTGACAAAAGCGGCGACTGTCCAGCCTACACAAAGAGGGCTGGGAAGGTCTGCTGGATTGTGGCAGGCACCATGTGTGGTGGCAAAGTTCAGGGAACCTTTGCCAAGAAGATACACAACTGCCTTGAGTGTGATTTTTATAAGTACATTAACAGAGAGGCAAGACAAAGGCTTAAGGTGGGATAGTACTTCAGGCTAATATTGAATAGGTCTTTATCTCTTTGTAGCTGAAAACAGGGCCGTCTTTACAGATGTAAAGGCGGCCTGCATAGCAGTGACCACACTTACCTACACCGCATTTCATGTGAGCCTCAAGGGTTGTAATTATCCTGTCTTCAGGCATGCCAAAGAAGAACAGGTCCTGCATGGCAGCCCTTATCATCACTTCAGGGCCGCAGATATAGGCAACAGCCTCTCTGAAATCCACCTCTGCCTTATGCCAGAGGGTGGTGACCAGTCCGACATTACCCTGCCATCCATTTGTGGCACGGTCAACGGTCAGGATGACCCTTGCTCCCCTTTGCTGCCAGGAAGGGACCCTGTCCGAATATATAATCTCCTGGGGGGTTCTGCTTCCATAAAGGACAACAACCCTTTTGTCCTCTCTCTGCAGAAAGTATTCAATCAGAGGTCTTAAAGGCGCAATTCCTATCCCCCCTGCCACGATTATCACATCCCTCTGCTCTGCAATCTCAAGGGGAAAGCTCCTCCCGTAGGGTCCTCTGAACCAGAGGGTATCACCGCTTTTTAGCTCAAAGAGCCTTGAGGTTACAGAGCCAGCCTTTCTTATGCAGAACTCTATGATACCCCTTTCATCCTGAAGGGATGTGACCGAGATGGGTACCTCTCCAGCTCCCCAGAGAGAGACCATGAAAAACTGGCCAGGACTGTAACTTAGGGGTCTGTTCAGTCTCACCTGAAAGAGCCTGACCAAAGGGGTTTCCTCTTTTACTGAAAGCACTGTGCCCCTTTCAGGGGTATAGATGTTTTCCTTAGTCTGTTTCATCCTCGGTTACCTCGCCATTCAGTGCAATGGTTTTCAGTTTTGTGCAGATGGTTGCCATGTCTATCCTGCCTGGGCAGGTGACAGTGCATCTGCCACATCCCACACAGCCAAAGGTGTTTAGAACCTCAGGGTAATGTATCAGTTTATGGTAAAACCACCTTTTTGTCCTTTTCACCCTCTGCCTGTTTGGAAGCACTCCTCCTGCCATGCGGGTAAAGCCCTTGAAGAGACAGGTATCCCAGAGCCTTGCCCTTTCAACACCCTCCTCCTCATATTCTCTGTCAACCACTGTAAAGCATGTGCAGAGCGGGCATTCATACACACAGCCACCACATTCAAAGCATCTTTTAGTGACCGAGTGCCAGAAATCCTCTTTCACCCTGTCCGACAGTATCAACTGGCGGCTCTGTTCAAGGCTTATCCTTTTTTGAAACCTTGCCTTTGAACTCAGGATAACCTCATACTGGTCGTCATGGTCAGCCTTTGAGGCCCTTTTGAAGAGAAAGCCGAGGCTGGACACCACCTTTAAACCCCTTTTTGAGGCGGTCTGGACAAAATACCTGTCGCCAAGGTCTGTAAACTGAATGTCAAAGCCCTCACTTAGATAGGGGCCTGTGTTTAGGCCGATGCAAAAGCAGGTTGGGTCAGGGTTATTGCAGACCACTGATATGAGCAGGGTGTTTTTCCTTCGTGCCCTGTAATAGGGGTCAGGCATCTCATCAATAAAGAACCTGTCAAGTATATTAAGGGCTGCGACATCGCAGGAACGGAGTCCAAAGATAACCCTTTTTCTTCTGTCTATCCTTTCCAGTAGGCGATTCCCCTCTGCAAGAAAAAGGGGCTCGTACTGGGGAAAGAAGAACTCCTTTACCGACGGCAGAAGCGCAGGACAGTCAAGCTCAATGCGGTGTATCTCCTGGACCGACCTGAAAAGCACATCACCCTCCATAGTTCTCATAGGCCCTATCAGCTCCATCTGATTTCTAAGCTGACGAAGAAAATATGACAGGTGATCTTTGTTAAGTATCAACTCTCTCTTCATTCATCTATCCTCAGGCTTTCTAAGTCTACCACAGGTTTTTCATGGGTTTTTCTGCTGGAGGCACCCTGGAGGGGCTCAATCTTTACTGCGCAGACCTTATACTCGGGTATCTTGGCAGAGGGGTCAAGGGCTGGATTGGTCAGGAGATTTGCTGGTGCTTCAGCATAGTGAAAGGGTATGAAAACCGTGCCTCTGGCTATGCCCTTTGTAAGCCTTGCCTTCACAACTATTGAGCCCCTCTTTGAGCTTACCCTCACAGGGGAACTGTCCCTAATCTCAAGTTTTTCAGCATCCTCAGGATTTATCTCCATGTAACACTCAGGCTCCTCCCTTTCAAGCACAACACTGCGGCGGCACATGGTGCCTGTATGATAATGAAAGTATATCCTTCCAGTGGTGAGTAAAAAGGGGTAATCATCATCAGGGAGCTCATCGGGGGGGACAAAGTCTACGGTTATAAAGGTGCCAAGACCCTTTGCAAACTTCCTTCTGTGCAGATAGGGAGTGCCTGGATGCCCCTGGTCAGGGCAGGGCCATTGCAGTCCAAAGCCATCCTTAAGTCGGTGATGGAGAATTCCGCCATAGGAAGGTGTCAGAAGGGCAATCTCCTCCATTATCTCGTAGGTGCCACGGTAATTCATCCTGTATCCCATAAGGTTTGAAAGAGCCATGATGATTTCCCAGTCAGCCCTCGCCTCACCTGGTGGCTCAACTGCCTTCCTGATAAGCTGAACCCTCCGCTCTGTATTTGTGAAGGTTCCGTCCTTTTCAGCCCAGCTTGCTGCTGGCAGAACCACATGGGCATAGTTCATGGTTTCGTTTGGAAAAATGTCCTGAACAACAACAAACTCAATTCGTTCCATTGCCTCCCTCAGATGGGCAAGGTCAGGGTCTGAAAGGAGGGGGTTTTCTCCCATTACATAAAGTGCACTCAGCCTTCCCTGATAGGCCCTATCCATCATCTCCATTATGGTTAGTCCTGGCCGTTCCTTTAAGGGCCTTTTCCAGGTGCGAGAGAATTTTCTCCTTGCCCTCGGGTCTGTAACAGTTTGGTAACCGGAAAACACATTTGGCAGTGCACCCATATCACAGGCGCCCTGAACATTGTTCTGCCCCCTCAGGGGGTTTATGCCTGACATGGGAAGCCCTATATGACCTGTTAGCATCACCAGATTTGCACAGGCCCTGACATTGTCAACCCCTGTGATGTGCTGGGTGATGCCCATGGCATAAAAGAGCATGGACCTCTTCTCCATGGCATATATCCTTGCCACCCGCCGAAGCAGGGATACCTTTACCCCTGTCAGGGTTTCAACCCTGTGGGGTGTAAAGCCCTGGAGTGTCTCAAGAAAGGAGTCAAAGTTTTCCGTTCTCCTTTTCACAAAGTCAATATCCACAAGACCTTCATTTACGATAATATGCATAAGCCCCATCAGAAGGGCCACATCTGTGCCTGGACGGTGTTGCAGATGGATATGGGCAAACTCAGCTATCTGGGTCTTCCTCGGGTCTGCCACAATAAGGGTAGCACCCCGGTCAACAGCCTCAAGCATATGCATCGCAATCATGGGATGCTGCTCGGTTGTGTTTGAGCCGATAACAAAGAGAACCTTTGCATCCCCGATTTCCTTTATTGAGTTAGTCATTGCGCCTGAGCCAAAGGCTGCTGCAAGTCCTCCCACTGTTGATGAATGACACAACCTTGCACAGTGGTCAATGTTATTCGTGCCAAGAACTGCCCTTGTAAACTTCATCATCAGGTAGTTTTCCTCATTGGTGCACTTTGCCGAGCTTAATACCCCTATGGAATCGCTTCCTGTCCGGTCTCTTATCTCTTCAAGGCGGGAGGCAACAAACTTGAGCGCCTCGTCCCAGGTGCTCCTTACCAGTTTTCCACCCTTCCGAACCATTGGATAGCGGAGCCTGTCAGGGTGGTGGACAAACTCATAGCAGTTCCAGCCCTTAACGCAGAGAGAACCCTTGTTTACAGGATGAAGCCTGCTTGGAGAGACTCCCACAATCCTGCCCTGGTCAACATGAAGAAAGAGGCCGCAGCCACAGCCACAGTAGGGACAGACTGTCAAAATTTTATCCATGATAAAAAATATATGCAAACTCCATGCCGTTTATAAACCGTT
>CAZIIE010000004.1:4532-33550 GCA_964539375.1 uncultured Nitrospirota bacterium
AAATTTTATCCATGATAAAAAATATATGCAAACTCCATGCCGTTTATAAACCGTTTGAACCGTTTGAACTGTTCGAACCGTTTGAACTGTTTGAACCGTTCGAACCGTTTGAACCGTTTGAACTGTTTGAGCCGTTTTTTTATTTTCATGTCCACACTCTTTATGTTTCAAAATTCAACCATCCCTGTGGAAAATTTACACAGTTATAAGAATGGTAAATCTATTTATAACGATTATAAATTATCTGTTCTTGACTTATCACTAACAGGCATGTTATTACTTATAGGTTTTTTTACTTAACTCCAAGCTAACAGAGGAGGTCAAATGGCACTTCTTACATTTAAAGGCGGTGTTCACCCTCCTGACAACAAGGCTCTATCTGCACAGTCCCCTATAAAAGAGGCTACGGCACCGAAGCAGGCTGTTATCCCCCTCAGTCAACACATAGGTGCTCCCTGCAACTGTGTGGTTGAGGTAGGCCAGGAGGTCAAGAAGGGGCAGCTTATAGGTGAGCCAACGGCCTTTGTTTCAGCCCCTGTTCATTCATCTGTATCTGGTAAGGTTGTGGCAATCACCCAGGTGCCAAATGCCATGGGCAGGATGGTTCAGGCTGTGGTCGTGGAAAACGATGGTAAGGAGGAGTGGACCCAGCTTCAGGACAATCCTGATTACATGAATCTCTCGCCTGAAGAATTGAAGGAGAAAATAAAGAATGCAGGCATCGTTGGAATGGGTGGTGCTACCTTCCCAACCCATGTAAAGCTTTCTCCCCCCAAGGAAAAACCCATTGATGTGGTGATAATAAATGGTGCAGAATGTGAGCCCTATCTCACAGCAGACCACAGGCTTATGGTTGAAAGGCCTGAGGAGGTGGTGGAGGGGCTCAAGATACTGATGAAGGTCCTCGGGGTAAACAGGGGATATATAGGGATTGAGAGCAACAAACCAGATGCTATAGAGAAGATGACCGAGGCAGCCTCAAAGGAGCCAAACATTGAGGTGAAGGCCCTTGAAGTAAAGTATCCCCAGGGTGCTGAAAAGATGCTCATAAAGGCCATCGTTGACCGTGAAGTGCCCGCAGGGGGGCTGCCAATGGATGTGGGAGTGGTGGTGCAGAATGTGGGAACAGCGGTTGCCATCTATGAGGCCTGCCGTTATGGTAAGCCCCTGATAGAGAGGGTTGTTACTGTAACAGGAAGAGGGGTGAAGCAACCAGGAAATCTCCTTGCAAAGATAGGCACACCGATTGGACAGCTAATTGAGGACTGTGGAGGCTTTACTGATAGCCCTAAAAAGGTAATACTTGGTGGACCCATGATGGGTTTTGCCCAGTTTTCTCTTGATGTGCCTGTTACAAAGGGGACATCGGGGGTGCTTGTCCTTTCAGATAAAGAGTATGTATCAGCTGAAAAGTATGGCCCCTGCATACGCTGTGGAAGATGTATAGAGGCCTGTCCAATGGGCTTGATGCCTTCCATGCTCAGTATACTGGCAGAGAAGGGCTTTTATGAGGATACTAAGGAATACAATGTAATGGACTGCTTTGAGTGTGGCACCTGTACCTATGTATGTCCTGCTAAGAGACCAATAGTGCAACACATAAGGCTTGCAAAGTCACTGATAAAGAGATAATAAAAATTTTTAAAAAATTAAGGAGTGAGAGGATGGCTGTCACAAACAGGAATCAGGAACTCGTAGTCACTGTCAGTCCCCATATAAGAAGCGAGGTAACCACTGCCCGGATAATGTGGACGGTTACCCTAAGCCTGCTGCCTGCCTTCGCTATGGCGGTTTATTACTTTGGTCCCAGGGCGCTTTATGTGACCGCCCTCTCTGTAATAGGCTGTCTGTTCAGCGAATGGCTGGTTGAGAAGATGGCAGGCAGGGAGATTACCCTTTCAGATGGGAGTGCCTTTCTTACAGGGGTGCTCCTCGGTATGAATATGCCATCTTCTGTTCCCTTTTACATCCCCCTTGTGAGTGCCTTTGTGGCGGTGGCCATTACAAAGCAGCTTTTTGGTGGGCTCGGTTACAACATATTCAACCCTGCCCTGGTGGGAAGGGCCTTTGCCCTTATCACCTGGCCAAGGGCTATGACCACCTGGTTTACACCAACTGCTGCCTTTGTTGCTATGGATGCAAAGACAACCGCCACCCCCCTCGGGATACTCAAGGAAGAGGGTATGCACAGGCTGCTTGAGGTCTTTGGTGATAAGATGCACCTTTATCAGAGCCTGCTGATAGGTCACAGGGCTGGCTCCCTGGGTGAGACTTCAGTGATAGCCATACTGATTGGCGCAGCCTTTCTCCTTTACAAGAGATATATATCCCTTCACATACCCCTTTCCTTTCTTGCCACAGTGGCTGTGCTGACCTGGATATTTGGTGGAAAGCAGGGGCTTTTTACCGGTGACCCGATTGTCCATCTTTTAAGTGGTGGTTTAATGCTCGGTGCCTTCTACATGGCAACAGACTATGTTACCTGTCCATCGGTCAAAAAGGGTCAGATTATTTTTGGCATTGGTTGCGGTGCATTAACTGCCCTTATCAGGCTTAAGGCTGGTTATCCTGAAGGCGTGATGTTTGCTATACTGCTTATGAACTGTTTTACCCCCCTTATTGATCGGAATCTCAAGTCGAAGGTCTTTGGAGCCAGAAAGGAGGCCTCAAAATGACTTTCAAGGATATCCTGAAGATAACCTTTAATTTAGTCGTGCTATATCTGGCAGGGGGACTGCTACTTGCCGCTGTTTATGCCAAGACCTCCCCTGTTATATACCAGAAGAACCAGGAAGAGAAGAGACAGGCCCTTCAGGCAATGATGCCCGAGGCCCAGGATATAGTTAAGCTTGGCGACTGGCATCCCCATGAAAAACATGCTGAGTACTACGAGGCAAGAAAGTGCGGTGAACTGAAGACCAGACAGGAAAAGGATGAAAAGACCGGGCAGATGAAAGAGGTTAAGGAGTGTATCAATCCAGAGACCATCGGCTATATAGTGCAGAGTTTTGGTAAGGGCTATTCAAGTTATATAAACATCCTCTTTTCGGTTGACAAAAACTTTACCGTTCAGAGGATGAACATACTCCACCACGCTGAAACCCCAGGGCTTGGTGACGAGATAGAAAAGGACTGGTTTAAGAACCAGTTTAAGGGTAAGGATTTAGAGCATCTCGTGGTTGACAAAACAGGCACAAAAAAGGAGTATATCCAGGCCATCACCGGCGCAACCATATCCTCAAGGGCTGTTACTGAGGATGGTGTTAAAAGGGGTCTGGAGTTTCTCATAAAAGCACTGAAGGAAGGAGAGGTGAAGCATGGAGCATAATGAGGAAAAGATTAGCTATCTCCAGCTTATAAAAAACGGCATATTCAAGGAAAACACCATATTCAGGCTTGTTATCAGCCTTTGTCCTTCCATTGCAGTTACAAATAGCGTAAGAAACGGATTTCTCCTTGGAGTTGCAGTGCTCTTTGTCCAGACCATGGTGAACACAACAGTAGCACTTCTGAGGAGGTTTATCCATCCCCGTATCCGTATCCCCATATTCATGCTGATTATCTCAGGCTGGGTCAGTGTGGTTGATATGGTAATGGCCGCCTATGCAAGGGCTGCCTATAAGGAGATAGGCCTTTACATACAGATAATAGTTGCCTTTGCATCAATACTGGCGAGGGCTGAGATGTTTGCAAGTAAAAACAGACCCCTGGCAGCCTTCTTTGACGGCTTTGGCTCGGGTCTTGGCTTTCTTCTTGCCCTTGTTGTGATAAGCTTCTTCAGAGAACTCCTTGGAAAGGGCTCGTTGTGGGGATTCCAGATTGTAAATGCCAAGCCCCTCCTTATAATGATAATGCCAGCAGGTGGTTTTATAGCTGTGGGGCTTTTGATGGGCTTTTTTAACTGGATAGATATGAGGTTTTACGGTGGTAAGGGTGCTGGTGGTGCTGCAGGACACTAAAGATTGAAATTGAAAGAGCGGGTGTGTAATAATTAATAAAGTGGATAGTTTATAAAAGGAGGCCACTATGAGCAATGAATTTATCAAACTCTTTGAGCTATTTATAGCAGCTTCAGTGATAAATAACTTTGTCTTTACCCGATTCCTCGGTCTGTGTATCTTCTTTGGTGTCTCAAAAAAGATGGAGACCGCTATTGGAATGAGTATTACCTTTACAGCGGTGATGGTTATAGCTGCTGCTCTGAGCTGGCTTGTTTTTAACTATGTTATGATTCCCCTTGAGATAACCTTCCTTAAGATAATTATCTTCATCGGTATAGTGGCAGCCTTTGTGCAGGCTGCTGATACAATTATGCGCAAGGTAAGCCCAGGGCTTTATTACAAACTGGGTGTTTATCTTGCCCTGATTTCTACAAACTGTATAATCATTGCCGTTCCCCTTATAAATGCTGGTGAACACTACAACTTTCTTGAGAGTCTATCCTTTGGCTTTGGCTCTGGCATTGGCTTTGCCCTTGCGTTAACCATTATGGCAAGTATCCGTGAGAAACTTGAGTTAGCCGATGTGCCAAGGCCCTTCAGGGGAATGCCCATTGCCTGGGTGACCACTGCCCTGATAGCCCTTGCCTTTACCGGTTTTTCAGGGCTTATCACCCTTTAAAAGCATGGTTAGAGACCTTTCACAGTAAGGCTTCAATAAAAACAGGAGGTCATGTAGATGATAGACCAGGCAATATTAAAGGAAATATTCGGGCTGATAGGAAACCTGAATCTTCCCGAATTCATCAACCACATACCCCTCCCCCATGTTGGTGTTGGAGGTGGAATAGAGGCAAAGGAGTCAGTTGATTTTGTTGAGACCCTTAAGTTTACCCTCCTATTTATATTCGGAGTAGGTGCAGTCTTTGGGATGGGTCTTGCCTTTGCAGCAAAAAAGTTTTCAGTAAAAAGAGACCCGAGGATAGACCAGGTCAGGGAGCATCTTGCTGGTGCCCACTGTGGTGCCTGCGGTTATCCTGGTTGTGAGCAATATGCCGAGGCTGTGGTTCAGAACCCTGATGTGCCACCAAACCTGTGCACCCCTGGAGGTGAAAAGGCTGCAAAGATGGTTGCCCTGATAACTGGTAAAGAGGCGGTTGCCACTGAGCCAAAATTTTCAAGAATCATGTGTCAGGGTGACTGGCAGAAGGCAACCAAGAGGTTTAAATACGAGGGAGTTGAGGACTGCCGTGCTGCGGTGCTTGCAGGCGGTGGGGACAAGAGCTGTATTTATGGTTGTCTCGGCTACGGGACCTGTGAGAAGGTCTGTCCCTTTGATGCAATCCACATGAATGAAAACCATCTACCTGTGGTGGATGTTGGAAAGTGTACAGGCTGCAGAAAGTGTGAGGCTGCCTGTCCCAAGAAGGTCATAGAGGTTCTTCCTGGTAGCAAGGCGGTTGTGGTGGCCTGTCACAGCCGCGACAGAGGAGCTGATACCCGAAAGAACTGTCAGATAGGCTGTATAGCCTGTGGTGCCTGTGAGAAGGTCTGTCCCTTTGATGCTGCCCATGTGGAGGGCAATGTCTCAAGGATTGACTATGATAAATGTCGTGTCTGTGGGCTTTGCGTGAGGAAATGTCCAACCAAGGCAATTGTTGACCACATGCCCACAAGGCCAAAGGCCTTTATCGTGGAGGAAAAATGCATTGGCTGTAATGCCTGCATGAAAGTCTGCCCTGTAAACGCTGCCTACGGGGAGCTGAAGAAGGTTCACACCATAGACCAGTCAAAGTGTATTGGCTGCGGTATCTGTACGGCAAGGTGTCCGAAACAGGCAATTGACGGCACCTTTAATGCCCAGGAGGTTTTCAGGAAGGCTGAGGAAAAGAAAAAGGCAAAAGTGGCTGCTTAGAAAAGCCGAGCCCTTGAAAGTGCCTCAGCTCTGCCCCTCGGAAACTGGTGCTTTAGCCGTCCTTCTCTGTAAAGCAGACAGCCAAGGACCTGACCCTCATAGAGGGCTATAATGTAGCCCTCCTGCCACTGGGGGTTTTCCACCTCAAGGTATCCTTTCCTGAGTAGCTCGGCAAGCTCCTCCCTGGATAACTCCTTTATGTGGCGAGTTGCCCTGCTACCAATAATCTGAAGGCCATAGGTGGTGGGCTTTAGCGCTCTGCCAACCTTCCTCAGTATCCTTAACCCTGGAAACTCTATCCTTTTAAGGGAGGTTGAACATAGAACTACCTCATCAAGAACGGTCTTTTTTACCATCCAGACGCTTCTTCCTGTTTCAAAAAGATTGTAATCCGATAGGCTATCCTCAGGTATGCCAAACCGCTCGTTAAGATAGGATGTTATCTGCTCTTTATCAGCCAGCCTGAGCATCAGTGAACAGGTCCCTTTGAAATCAACCTCTCCACCTCTTCATGTATCACCCTGTAGGAGATTGCCCCGTGGATAAAGGGTTCGCCGTTTATAAGAATAACGGGGAGTGTTATCAGACCGTGGCTAATCAGCTCTCTGACCTCAGCAAACCTGCTTTCATCCTCTAAAAACAGGTCAATGTACTCAACAAGCACAAGGTTTGGATACTGGTAATCAAAGGAGGTCTGAAGCTGCTCAGCAAGGGTCTGGTTGTTCACACCCTCGTCATAGTAACTTTCACTGAAATTTACATCCTCAAAGGGGTTATCAAGTATCTGTATGTGAATACGCTGTAACATGCTACTGCTTGATCTTAACTATTAAATTATCTATCAGCCTTGCCTTTCCATAGATAAGGGCTACAGCAAGAACCACCTCGGATTTATTATATATATTAACATCAACATCACTGAGGTCATCAAGACTGTCAGGGTCATAGACCGAGGCATACTGGAGTTCCTTCACATGGGGAGAGGCCTTGAGCCTCAGTTTGAGTGTTTCAGAGGCTTCTTTAAAACTTCCTCCCCCTTTTAAGACCTCCTCTGTCTCTTTCAGTGCCCTGTATATGAAGTTTGCTCCCTTTCTTTCCTCCTCGGTAAGATACTGGTTTCTTGAGCTCATGGCAAGTCCATCGGGTTCCCTTACGGTGGGGCAGGGCACTATCTGCACATCAAGGTTAAGGTCCCTTACCATGGTCTTTATGATAAGTGTCTGTTGAAAGTCCTTTAACCCAAAGTAGGCCCTTGTTGGCTTTACAATATTAAATAATTTTAAGACAACAGTTGCCACACCTCTGAAATGGCCTGGTCTGAAGGCACCACAGAGCCTTTCAGAGAGTCCCTCAACTGTCACATAGGTTTTAAACCCTTCAGGATACATGTTATCAGGTGTTGGAAGAAAAAGGGCATCCACTCCGAGGGATTGGAGCTTTTCCCTGTCACCCTCAAGGTCTCTGGGGTAGCTGTTCAGGTCTTCTTTAGGGCCAAACTGGATGGGATTTACGAAGATGCTTACAACGGTGTAATGGTTTTCTTCCTTTGACCTCTTGATAAGACTGAGATGCCCCTCATGAAGGGCACCCATGGTAGGCACGAAGCCTATTGTCTTACCTTCAAGAATGAGTTTTTTTGAAAACTCCTGCATATCCGAGGGGTTTGTAAACTCAACCATCCCTATTCAGCCTCCCTGATTAGTTGAAGTAGTTCTTCAAGCATGTCTTCCTGTCTGACCTTTTTTATCACCCTTCCCTTTTTAAACACTATTGCCTCACCCTTGCTTCCAGCAACACCGTAATCAGCCTCTCTTGCTTCACCAGGACCGTTTACCACACAACCCATAACAGCCACGGTGAGTTCTTTATTGATGCTGTCAAGCTTTCTCTGCAGCCTTTTAGCCACTGCCTGAATGTTTACCGTACATCTTCCACAGGTCGGGCAGGATATGAGGTTTACCCCATGCTGCCTTATGCCAAGGCTTGAAAGTATCTCATAGGCAACCCTCACCTCATCGTAGGGTGGTGCTGTAAGAGAGACCCTTATGGTATCACCAATGCCCTCTGAAAGAAGTATGCCGAGACCGACTGCGCTTTTTACAACCCCTGTCGGTGGTGGACCTGCTTCGGTGATGCCAATATGGAGGGGATAATCAAACTGCTCTGAAAAAAGCCTGTAAGCATCCACCGTGAGGGGTACATCAGAGCCTTTGAGAGAGACCTTTATGTCTTCAAAGCTCATCTGCTGAAGCATTTCTAACTGTCTTGAGGCAGCTTCAACGAGTGCCTCTGCAGTGGGATGGCCGTATTTTTTTATGATATCCCTGGGAAGTGAGCCAGAGTTGACACCTACCCTGATGGGAACACCCCTTTGTTTTGCAGCGCTGACAACCTCCTTTACCTTCCATCGTGCTCCGATGTTTCCAGGGTTAATCCTCAGACCATCAGCACCCCTTTCAATGGCCCTTATTGCCAGTCGCCAGTCAAAGTGGATGTCTGCGATAAGGGGAAGGGAAACCCTTTTTTTAATCTCTCCAATAGACTCAGCAGCCTCCATATCTGGCACCGCAACCCTCACCACCTCACAGCCGAGTCGCTCCAGTTTCCGTATCTGTCTGACCGTGCTTCGCAGGTCTCTGGTATCGGTCTTGGTCATTGACTGGACCACCACAGGGGCATTGCCACCGATTTTGACTGTGCCGAGAGTTATCTGTCTTGTTTTTTTCCTTTCAAGCATGGTGATTTATTATAACCCAACTCTGCTTCTAATTTGATAAATCACTCCTAACCCCCTATCCCCTACACGCTACTGCCTAATAATTATTTGCCTCTGTACCTTCTGATTGCCCTCTGGTGTTCGTGGTTGGTTACCGAGAAATGGTGTCTTCCGTTGTTTGTTGCCACAAAAAACAGATAGGGAACCCTGGCAGGGTATAGGGCAGCCTTTATTGATTTAAGCCCAGCCGATGCGATGGGTCCTGGAGGCAGTCCTTTATGAAGGTAGGTGTTGTAGGGTGTGTCTCTTTTAAGGTCATTAGGGGTTATCCTTTTTGGTGGTGGTTCAATGCCATAGACGGCAGTAGGGTCAGATTCAAGGGGCATCCCCCTTTTAAGCCTGTTATGAAAGACTGCTGAGATAAGGGGGCGTTCTTCATCAACCTCGGCTTCCTTCTCAATCAATGAGGCAAGGGTCAGATACTGTCTTTCAGTAAGTCCAAGCCTCTCAGCCTGAGCCTTCATCTCATCACTGATGTGAGCCCTGAGGTTTTTAACCATCTCCCTGATAACCCTCTCAGGGGCTGTCTTTTTTGGAAAGAAGTAGGTGTCTGGAAAAAGATAACCCTCCACGGAGGGGGCATCAATATCAAGGGAATCAAGAAGTGCCCTGTCACGGGTGGCTTCCAGAAAGGCATCCCTTTCGGTTATGCCCAGTTTATCAAGTCTCTTTGCAATCTGCAACAGGTTAAAGCCCTCCGGTATGGTAACCCTTATAAGTGCAACATCGCCTTTGGTGAGCTTTTTAAGTATCTCGTAGTCAGAAACTGGTCCTTCAAACCTGTAAAGCCCTGACTTTATGCTGTACTGAAGACCGAGGAGTCTACCCCAGAATACAAAGATAGCCCTGCTTGAAAGAAGCTCCTTTTGTTCAAGTAGCCTTGAGACCTGATTAAAGGTCATGCCCTCGGGTATCTCAATTTCTAAAGGCCCTCTGATTTTGTGTTTTACAAAAAAGGGGTTTGTAAAAAGATAGACAAAGGCAAGTACAATTGCCAGAGTAACGAATAAGACCTTGCTTTTGTTCATAGATTATATAATACCCCACAGACACAACAATTATAAACAAACCCTTAGTTCCACTTACGAAGTGGAACTAAGGGTGGCAATAAAAAAGGGCAGGTTTTTGGCCTGCCCTTATAAATTTTTATTTTGTTTTTCTTTTTAGTACATATCCATTCCACCGCCTGGTGCTGGCATCTTTTCCTCTTTTTCAGGTATCTCGGTTATCATTACCTCGGTGGTGATGAGCAGTGATGCCACGGAGGCTGCATTCTGAAAGGCTGTTCTTTCAACCTTGGTCGGGTCAATGATACCAGCCTTCATCATGTCCACAAACTCCTCTTTCTGGGCATCAAAGCCATAGTTGATATCCTTAGACTCTTTGACCTTCTCAACGATAATGGCGCCCTCAAGACCAGCGTTGTTTACGATCTGCTTGATTGGCTCCTCCAGGGCCTTCTTGACAATCTCAACTCCGATCTGCTGGTCATGGTCAAGTTTTAGCTTTTCAAGGGCAGGGATACATCTCAGCAGTGCCACACCACCGCCTGGAACAATGCCCTCTTCAACTGCAGCCCTTGTGGCATGAAGGGCATCCTCAACCCTTGCCTTCTTTTCCTTCATCTCAGCCTCTGTTGCAGCACCCACATTAATTACAGCAACACCACCTGCGAGCTTGGCAAGCCTTTCCTGGAGCTTTTCCCTGTCATAATCTGAGGTGGTTTCCTCAATCTGGGTCTTAATCTGCTTGATTCTTCCCTGTATCTTGGCAGGGTCACCAGCACCCTCAACAATGGTGGTGTTTTCTTTATCAACGGTTATCTTCTTTGCCCTACCAAGGTCCTCAATCCTGACATTTTCAAGCTTCATTCCCACATCTTCGGATATAACAGTACCGCCTGTCAGGATTGCGATGTCCTCAAGCATGGCCTTTCTTCTTTCTCCAAAGCCAGGTGCCTTGACAGCGCAGACCTGAAGTGTGCCACGGAGTTTGTTGACAACCAGTGTTGCCAGTGCCTCACCCTCAACATCCTCGGCTATGATGAGCAGGGGTTTGCCCATCTTAGCAATCTGCTCAAGCAGAGGGATGAGGTCACGCATGCTTGAGATCTTTTTGTCATGAAGCAGGATGAAGGCATCATCGAGGGTACACTCCATCCTTTCAGGGTCGGTTATAAAGTAGGGGGATATATAGCCTCTGTCAAACTGCATACCCTCAACAACATCAAGGGTTGTCTCAAGTCCCTTTGCCTCCTCAACAGTTATAACGCCATCTTTGCCAACCTTGTCCATAGCATCAGCAATCAGTTCACCGATGGAGGGGTCGTTGTTAGCAGAGATGGTGCCAACCTGGGCAATCTCCTTTTTGTCCTGAACAGCCTTGCTCATCTTCTTAAGCTCCTCAACTGCTACCTCAACTGCCTTATCAATACCCCTTTTCAGGTCCATTGGATTGGCACCAGCAGCAACATTCTTCATACCCTCTTTGTAAATAGAGTAGGCCAGTACTGTTGCAGTGGTGGTTCCGTCACCAGCAGCATCAGAGGTCTTTGAGGCAACCTCACGAACGAGCTGGGCACCCATGTTTTCAAAGGGCTCCTGCAGCTCAATCTCCTTTGCAACGGTAACACCATCCTTTGTGATGGTTGGTGCACCAAACTTCTTGTCTATTACCACATTCCTACCCTTTGGCCCCAAAGTGGCCTTCACAGCATTGGTCAGTATGGTTACACCCTTCAGGATTGAATTCCTTGCCTCTTCATCAAACATTAACTGTTTTGCAGCCATATCTACCTACCTCCTTTCTTATTCTTCAACTATTCCAAGAATGTCTTCTTCTTTGATGATGAGATACTCGGTACCATTCATCTTTACCTTTGAGCCAGAGTATCTGTCAAACATCACCTCATCGCCAACCTTAACCTCCTTCACCTCAGCACCAATCGCCTCAACCTTGCCTCTCTGGGGCTTTTCCTTGGCAGTGTCAGGCACATAGATGCCACCGGGTGTTTTTTCAACATCCTCGGTGTAGGAGATAAAGACTCTGTCCTTTAAGGGTTTGAACTTCATAGGCTACCACTCCTTTCTTTTAGAATTTTCTTAAGCCCGAATGGGCTGATTAGCGGTTATTAGCACTCACCTCTAACGAGTGCTAATATAATGGTTTTTATCACCTAAAGGCAAGAGCACAGATGGACGATAAAGGGCTTTTATGGCTGGATAGCTTTTATTATTTGCTAATAATTTAAATATTCAGATAATTTGTCAGGATATCTCCTGTTTTTTCTCTTCTAAAAATCTCTGTAATTCCTCATTGAATATATCCCTCTGCTGTCTTACCTCCTGGGGGATTCGCATGTTATAAAGCTTTAGCCCCTCGTTTAGTTGAGAAGCAAAGACCTCCTGAAAGTTTCCGTTACGGATAGCCTCTTTAACCTTTTCAGGGTTATAAAGGTATATGTCGGCAAGTATGGTTTTCACAAGCCTCCTTGCCCTCTCAAAGGCTTGGTCCTTTGAAGGCTCAGGGGTTTCTGTTACTGGCTGTTCTGAAGGTTGCTCACCCCTTACAGCCTCGGTGCTCTGAGGTTTAACTTCCTCGGGCTCCTTACCTGTTACAAGATAGCGGATTTTTTCAATAAGGTGTTCGTCAATCTCGTGAGCTTCAATATATTCGTCAGCTCCATGCAGTGATTCAGGTCTTCTCCTGTATTTATCCTTATCATAGATGCTTCCGATGATAATAACTTTTATATCCGATGTCTCCTTCCTCTCCTTCAATCTCTTACAGACCTCAAACCCGTATATCTTGGGCAGTGAGACATCAATCAGAACCAGAAAGGGATGCTCCTTCATTGCCTTTACCATAGCATCAATGCCGTCCCGAGAGACGAGCACATCATAGCCCTCTGATCTTAAAAGGGTGGTGCACTTCTGTATTATCTCCTCATCAGGGTGAGCCACAAGAACCAGAGACCGGTTTATCTCCTTGAACTTCTTTTTGCCCCTCCTTACCAGAAAGACAGTGGTGCATTTAGGGCAGCGGAAACGGCTACCCTCGGGAGATATCTTTTCGTCAGGTATCCTGAGTTTTACCTTACATTTTGGACATACAACTATCACTTTTTACCTCCAGCTTACCCGGGGCCTGCGCCTCCTGGGCAACCATAGTTTTATGGTCAATAAACCAAACAGAAAGCCACCAATGTGTGCAAACCAGGCAACACCACCCTGAATGCTTGCTGCCTTACTTAACAGTCCATTCATAATCTGTATCAGACCCCACAGACCGATTACCAGAACTGCAGGCAGTGTGATCACCTCAATAAAGAAGCCAAAGAATATTAAAGTATGCACTTTTGCGTGAGGATAAAGCAAGAGGTAGGCACCAAGGATGCTTGCCACTGCACCGCTGGCACCAACCATAGGTATAGTTGAAGAAGGGGAGCTCAATGCCTGTGCATAGGCTGCAAAGGCACCTGAGACGAGGTAGAATACAATAAACCTGAGATGGCCAAGACGGTCTTCCACATTATTTCCAAAAATCCACAGATAAAGCATGTTGCCGATGATGTGGACAAAACCACCATGCATAAACATGGAGGTAAATACCGTTAATGGCGGAGGTATTGGCTGGGGACCTGAAAACCCGATAAGATAACGGGGCACGGCACCATAGCTGAATATCATCCTCTCCATACCATAGGGATAGCCGAGCTCAATGAAAAAGACAATGCAGTTCAGCCCAATCAGCAGGATTGTCACAATGGGAAAAGTTTCTGTTGGGTTGTCATCTTTAAAGGGTATCATTCAGTATATCCAGAATCTTTCCTGTAATCTGTCCTTTAAGGTGTTATATAATTATAGGGTAATAGGAACTGAGTGTCAACAAAAAACAACAATTTAGTCAAAAATATTCAATAGTTAAGATTTTTAATTAATGTATTAATTTTAAATGTATTCAAAATTTTACAAAATTAAAGATTTTTCTTGACAAAAATCAAAAAAAATGGTTTAATTATATCTAAATTATGCTTAAGGGTTTGACATTTCCTGTTACGCCTTCCGTACTGATAGTTGATGATATACTGTCCAATCTGGAGCTGATTGAGGCAGTAATTAAGGGGGAGGGTTACCATGTCCTGAAGGCCACCAATGCCAGGGATGCCATCAGTATCTTTGAGCATCAGCAGCCTGATATTGCTGTGCTTGACATTATGATGCCTGAGATGGATGGCTACCAGCTGTGCCAGACCCTGAAAGACATGGCAGGAAAGAGGTACTTTCCAATCATTCTTCTTACCGCTTTAAACGACAAGGAAAGCAGGCTTAAAGGTATTGAGTGTGGTGCTGATGATTTTATATCAAAGCCCTTTGAGCCAAAGGCCTTTCTGGCAAAGCTGAAGTCCCTGTTAAGGATAAAGTTCCTCTACGATGAGCTTGACCATTCTGAAAACATCATACTCACCCTTGCTGTTGCCCTTGAGGCAAGAGACCCCTACACAAGGGGACACTCAACAAGGGTTGGAGACCTTTCAAGGGAGTTTGCTGAATACATCGGTTTAAGTAGCTATGATCAGGACATGATAAGAAAGGCAGGGTTGCTTCATGATATAGGAAAGATAGGGCTGAGCGAGTCCCTTTTGCTTAAGCCCGACCGTCTTACCCAGGAGGAGCACGATATTATCAAACGTCATCCCATTATTGGCGAGGAGATCTGCAAACCCCTCAACTCACTTCAACTAATCCTGCCAGCAATCAGGCACCATCATGAACGCTGGGATGGAAAGGGCTTTCCTGACGGATTGAAGGCAGACGAAATACCCCTTTATGCAAGGATACTGGCCATTGTTGATGCCTTTGATGCCATGCTATCGGAGAGACCTTACAGAAAGGGGCTTTCCTTTGACAGGGTGCTGAATACCTTTGTGCAGGAGAGGGATTACGGCCAGTGGGACCCTGCCCTTGTGGATAACTTCATTGAGATGCTAAGGGTGCTCGGCGAAGAATATATGCTGAGCAACAGGTACTCCTACTCAGTGGAGAGGTAATTTGATCAGGGTTGCAATTTCTGGTGGGAATATTGCTGGAGGGGCGCTGCTTTCCCTGCTCAGGACAGAACCAAATATCAAGGTGGTTGCCCTTTATGAAGTTAAGGCTGATGCCCCTGGTGCAATGCTTGCCAGAAAATGGGGCATACCTATCTGCTCCAGAATTGAGGAACTCTCCCAGCACAACCCAGCCATTGTTATAAATGTCCTTACAGAACCTGAGGTCTTCAAAGAGATAAGGGATACCCTTGGCAAGGATGTGGAGATTGTAAACCCCAGGGCGGCAAAGATGCTCTGGGACTTTGTGGAACGGCAGAAAAAGGCAAGGGTTGAGACAGTTAAGACCCTTCAGAATCTTAATAGCCTTACCGCCCTGACATCAACAGTGGACAGGTTGAGCCTGAAGGACTTTCTGGCGCTGTCTCTTAAAAAGGCTCTTGAGATTGCCGAGGCACCTGCAGGCAGCCTTGTTACCCATTCCGAGGGAACCCTTAAACTTCAATGTGCCCAAGGGTTAAGCAAGTCCTTTATTGAGGGAATAAGCTGGCAGATGATGCCAGGGGGGCTGACCGAGAAGGTAGTGAAGGAAAAAAAGATAATAGAGATATACGATACCCTCACCAGTGAATACAACAATCCTTCTTTGATGATTGAAAATATCAGGGCTGTGTTAGCCCTTCCTGTAATGTACGGGCAGGACTGTGTTGGCATACTTTTTATTGACGATTTTAAGCCTCGGAGGTTTTCTACCCGTCAGAAGACCACATTGATACTGCTTTCAAGGATAATTGGTAACTCTCTTAGCTGGTTAACCCGCATTGAGGAGACAGCGAGTGTTCAGAGACAGTTTGAGGCAATTATGGACAGCTCTGGAGACCTAATACTGATAACCGACCCTGAAGGGAGAATCACCGATTGTAATAGCAGATTTCTTGACTATAACCTCAGTAAGAGTGAGCTGATTGGCAGACTTATCAGTGATATTTTCCAGCAGGAGCATAAATCACTGGTTGAGGAGACCGTGAAGAAGGTTTCGGTGGTGCATGAGGTGAATCTAAGTTTTGATGAGGAGCTGACTCTGAAAACAGGTATTGAGGAACTGGTGCTTAATGCCACGCCTGTGAAATTACCCGATGGTACTGTTAAGGGCTATATTTTTTCTCTTAAAGATATCACAGAAAGAAAGGGCCTTGAAAGAGAGCTTAACGAGGCAAAACAGTCCCTGGAGTCACTTAATCAGATGCTTGAGCAGAAGGTGATTGAGAGAACCGAGGCCCTTGAGAGGATGAACAGAGAGCTGGAGAAGGCCAATGAGCTAAAGGGAAGATTTATAGCTAATATGTCTCACGAATTAAGGACACCCCTTAACTCCATTATCGGCTTTTCCGAGATACTGCTTGAGGAGACCTTTGGTAAGCTGAACGATGACCAGCTCAGATATGTGAGGAACATCCAGAGCTCGGGTAAACACCTGCTTGAGCTGATAAACAATGTGCTTGACCTGTCAAAGATAGACTCTGGAAGGTACGAGCTTCAGTATGAGACCTTCTTTGTTGAGGAGATAATAAACGAGGTTGTGGAGACCATGAAGCCGATGGCTGAAGAAAAGTCAATTGAGATGGTGATTAATATTGAGCCCGAGATTGACACCCTCACAGCTGACAGGGTTAAGGTAAAGCAGATACTCTATAACCTGCTGTCCAATGCGATTAAGTTCACTCCTGAGGGCGGTAGCGTATCAATCAGTGCAGGCCATGACAGGATTAACAATGAGGAGGCAATCAGGTTTGCAGTAAAGGATACCGGTGTGGGCATCCCCCCCGATGACCTTGACAGGATATTTGATGAATTTGAACAGATAGACACCTCCCTTTCAAGACAATACGGTGGGGTAGGGCTTGGTCTTACCCTCACGAAAAGGCTTGTTGAGCTTCACGGTGGCACGATTTCTGTGGAGAGCACCCTTGGCAAGGGGAGCACCTTTTATTTTACACTGCCAGTGGCTAAGGAGGTTAAGGAGGAGGTGGTTGAGCAGAAGGAGGAGTTTGTTGAGGCGGTTCAGCTCAACTATCCCTGGACAAAGAAGGATGCACCCTTGATACTTGTGGTGGAGGATGACAAGGCAACCATTGAGCTACTAACCATACATCTTACGCAGGCAGGCTATAAGGTAGCCCATGCCTACAATGGTGAGGAGGCTCTGGAGAAGGCACGCACCCTGAGACCCTTTGCGATTACCCTTGATGTGATGTTACCAAAGAAGGATGGCTGGGAGGTTTTGCAGGAGCTTAAAAGCGATGAGACCACAGCAAATATACCTGTTATCATCCACTCCATAGTGGACAACAAGGACCTTGCCTTTGCCCTTGGAGCAACCGATTACATTCTTAAGCCCCTTGACAAGGACATACTGCTTGAAAAACTGAATGAGATAGCCTCAACAAAGGTGCGGACTGGGCTTCCACCAACGGTGTTACTGATAGAGCCTGAGGAAAGGGAGGCTGATAAGCTAAAGGAGATACTTCAGGACTCGGGCACTATAGTCTATGTGGCAAGGGATATGAAAAAGGGTATGGAGCTTGCCATAGCTATCAGACCAAACCTTATAATGGTCAATGTGGATGGTGGCGATGAGGATGGTTTTGACATTGTTGAGGAGCTGAAGTCTTCACCTGCCACAAGGGACATTCCCATATTTGTCCTTTCAGAAAAGGATATCACCGTGGAGCAGAGACTTGATATGCTCGGTAAGATAGACAGGGTTCTGAAAAAGAGAGCCTTTGATACCAAGGAGTTGATAGAGCATATAAAGGAGCTTGAGATAATATACCCCAGAAGGGCAGGGCTTGTTGATGGTGTCACGGGGCTTTTCAGTCACCGATATTTCCATCTGAGGCTTGCCCAGGAGATTGAGAGGGCTGAAAGGTATAAGCTGCCCCTGATACTTGTTATGATAGACCTTGACCACTTTGGTAACTACCTGGAAAAGGCAGGTCAGCACAATGCAAACACGGTGCTGAAGAAGGTTGGTGACCTGCTTAAAAGAAATATCAGAGGCTCTGACATTGTGGTCAGGTACGGTGGTGATTCCTTTGCTGTGGTTTTGCCAAACACGGTTTTAAATGCTGGTATATCTCTGAGCAACCGATTTAATGCCATCATAAAGAACTTTCCCTTCCCCCAGGAGGAGGTGCAACCCAAAAAGAGGATTACAGCCAGCGTGGGGCTTGCCTTCTACTCGGGACAGTCTCCAGAGGAGCTCATCCTCTGTGCTGAAAAGGCTCTGAATTTTGCGATATCAAAGGGTGGCGACAGGGTTGAGGTATTCTCAAAGGAGATTGAAAGTTTCAAGGTCTGAGCTGTTCTTTGACTGTCTGCAAAGCCATCTCGGAAGGCTTTGTATTGTCTATACTGAGGAAGATGGCACCCCTGTGCTTCTAAGGATAACCTTTGGAAAACCCACTGTAAAGGCAAGAAAACGCACCCTTTCTGAAGAGATAACAAGGCAGTTTCAAGGTTACCTAAAGGGTGAGAGCAGGGAGTTTTCCCTGAGGTACAGGCTTGAGGGAACAGAGTTTGAAAAACAGGTCTGGCAGCTGACGGCTTCAATTCCCTATGGAGAGACCCGAACATACAAGTGGATATCTGAAAGACTGAACAAACCGGGAAGCGTAAGGGCTGTGGGTCAGGCCTTGAAAAAGAACCCCCTTCCCCTTGTGATACCCTGCCACAGGGTAATCCAGTCAGACGGTGATATAGGGGGCTATTCTTCGGGGGTGGAGATAAAGAGAAGACTTCTTGAGATGGAATACTATAATAGTAGGGGGTAGGGTGTAGGGAGTAGGGAGTGTTTAGTTATGAGTTAAGGTTTTTACTAAAAACTCAACACTAAGCATTCAAAACTATTAACTACCCCCTATACGCTACCCCCTACCCCCTATACAGCACTGTCCTGTTTCTGCCTGAATGCTTTGCCCTGTAAAGTGCCTGGTCTGCCTTTTCTATAAGCTCTTCCCTTGTCTTTGCATCCTCGGGATAGGATGCTATACCGAGACTCAGGGTAACCGAGATTTCACCGGCATCGGTTTTAATGATGGTTTTTTCAGCAGTTTTTCTAAGTCGTTCTGCAATCTTTTTTGCCTCCTTTGAGGCTGATTTAAGCATTATCAGGGCAAACTCCTCGCCACCATAACGGGCAGGAAAGTCAATTTCACGGATGGTCTTTTTTATTAATTCTGCCAGCTTCCTTAGCACTGCGTCTCCAGCAGGATGGCCATAGGTGTCGTTTATCCTTTTAAAGTGGTCTATGTCAAGCAGTATCAGTGAGAGGGGTTCTTCATATCGCTCTGCCCTTTTTAACTCCTCCTGTAGTCTTTCCTGAAACCGTCTGTGATTGTAAAGGCCTGTAAGACCATCGGTAAAGGCCAGGTGTTTTACCTCCTCATGAAGTATTGCCTTGGATAGACTTTCTGCTGCCTGGTTGAGATATACCTCAATCAGATGACGCTGATACTGGTTGAACCCTTCCCTTTCTCTGGAGAGCACTATGACCATCCCCTCAAGACGACTGTTAAGGAGTAGGGGAACCACAAACATGCTCGCAGCCTGGGGAAATCCATCAGGTAGAAGCAGTTTTTTGGCTCCTCTGTGTCTGTTCAGGTCATCAAAGTATATCGCCTTTTTATTGGTATGGACAATTTTAAGAAGTGTCTCGTTAATCTTTCTTACGCTTATCCTTTCCAGCCTTACTTTTAAATCCTTAGAGGCAAAAACCCTGTAGCTTGCACTTTTTTTCCAGAGCAGAACAACCGAAGCACCTGAGAGTTTTCTCACCGAATGGACTATCCTGTTAAGGATCTCATCAACATCAAGCACTGTGGTTAACTCAGCACTCTGCTCGTGAAGAACATTAAGACCTGTGTGGGATATTTTAAGTATCGTCATCAGTCTCTGACGGGTCAGTGCATTCACAATCAAAGATGTAACCCCCTTGAGCACCTCCAGGTCCCTCTCGGTGAAGGCCCTGTAACGAAGACTCTCGGCAGTGAGCACACCAAGGGGAATCTGACCATCCATAAGGGCACAGCCTATAAGACTCCTCACGGGTTCATTAGAGAGGTAACCTGTGTTTTCTAACTCCTTATCCTCGGAAAAGACCATTCTGTCTTCTCTATTTTTCAGGATATCCTGAATAAGGCCCTCCTGTTCAGGCACAGGTGCTGTCTCACTGGTTGAAAGATAACAGACAAGACGGCCAGCCCTGTACAAAAAGAGATGGACCTCTTCAGCAACTACAGCCTTTTTGGAAAGGTCCAGAAGTCTCGCTAACTCATCCCCTGTCTGCCCCTCATTGGACAGGTAGGATGAGATGATTGTATCCTCATCAAGCTCCTTTGCCCTGTCTGCCTGCTCTCTTGCCTCGTTCTTCAGGGAGGTGAGCCTTTCAGAAAGGTTTAATATGGCCTTTTCCCTGCGATTACTGATAAAAAAGACCACCCCAGAGGGCACATAAAGAAATAATCCCATCCAGAGCAGGCTATTTAAAGGGGAATGAATCAGTTCCTTTAGGTGAAGCAGGGGCTGAAGAGCAAGTATCAGGGCAAAGGGGGCTGTTTCAACAAAGGCACTGACCAATATAACCAGAGGGCTGTGAATGTAATGGATGAGCTCCGTGGTCTTTAGCTGGAATGCCCCCTCAATGAGAAACTGCACCAGAAAGACCGAAAGTCCTGTCAGATGCCTGCGCCATTTTTCAGCATTTTTTTCAGTATTATAAAGATAAAGATAAAAAATTACTGAAGAAAAAAGAAGGAAATCAAGAAGATTATACAGGGGATGGCTCTTTGCTGTTTCAAGATATAGCAGGCTGATTGAGAGAACAGTAAAAAGCAGGGGCAGGGTCCGATTAATTAGCTCTCTCTTCCTCGCCTCTTTTCCTCCTCTTTGAAAAACTTTTTATACAAAACCTCCCATTCAGGAGAACCCTCAACTGGTCTTTTAGACATGGAGCTTATCTTTTTCCTTACCGCCTGGTCTATCTCCTCGCCAAGCTTCAGCTCCTCTATAATGCTTCTTTTTATTTGACGCCTTATCTTGCCTTCATCTTCAAGCACCTCAATAAGGTCGCGGTTTTTAAGTTCCCTGAAGAGAATATGGCTCATGTGGGTTATCTTTTCATCGGAAAGCATCATAGAATGAGATTCCTCTCTCTGACAAGCTTTTGTTTTGTTAGGTCAAAGAGCCTTTTATAGTCAAGCCTCCTGTTTTCAATCTCCTCTTCAAACTGTTTCAGTATCTCCCTGACCTCCTCATTCAGTCTGTCCTCAACCATCAGCTCATCAAGCAGGATGTCATGGGTTATGCTTACAAGCTCTTCTTTATCCACCTTTGAAGAGATATACCTTTTTCTCAGGAGGTCTTCCACTATCCTCCTTGCCATTGGCAATACCCATGACCGAGGTATTCTCATGTTATCTTTCCATAAAGGGTAGAAGGGCTATGTTCCTTGCCCTCTTAATTGCCCTGGTCAGCTCCCTCTGGTGCTTTGCACAGGTTCCGGTCATCCTCCTTGGCAGTATCTTGCCCCTTTCGGTCATATAGTTACGGAGTGTCTTGTAGTCCTTATAGTCTATAAAGGGGACCTTGTCTGCACAGAACCTGCAAAACTTTCTGCTGTGATACCTTCTTACCATTACCTGCTCCTTTCTATTCAGAACTCTTTATCCCTGTTTAACAGGGGAATTTTTATTTAAAAGGGTTCAAGTTCGGTTGTTTCTTCCGGTGGAAGGGTGTCCCCTTCATCACCGCCTGATATACCAGATTCCCTTCTTGGCAGAAATTTCACTGTGCTTGCAATTACCTCAAACTTACTTCTCTGTTGACCCTCGTATTCCCATCTCCTCTCCCTTAACCTTCCCTCAACCAGAACAGGGCTACCCTTAGAGAGATACTGGGTTGAGCTTTCAGCCTGCTTTCCAAAGACCACGGTATCAATAAAGAGGGTCTCATCGGTAAAGGAGTCACCCTGTTTGACCCTTGAATTTACCGCTATCCGCATGGTGGCAACCGCTGTGCCTGAAGGGGCAAACCTGAGTTCAGGGTCTTTGGTAAGATTGCCTATGAGGATTATCCTGTTAAACATCTACGCACCCTGTGTTTCTGTCTCCTGGCTCTGCTCCTCGGGCTGCTTGAGCTCATCAAGAAGTGCCTTAAGCTGTTTCTTCTCAAGCCTTACAAACATGAACTTGAAGACAGGCTCGTAGACCCTGTAGAAGCGTTCCATCTTAGCTATCGCCTCCGAGGGTGCCCTGAAGGTGTAAAGGATGTAGTAACCCTGGGAGCGTTTGTTCAGTTCATAGGCGAGTTTTCTTCTTCCCCAGTTGTCTGTTTTAAGGATTGTTCCACCATATTTTTCAATGGTTTCCTTGCACTTGTTGGATACTTCGGTTACCTCTTCGTCACCGAGGGTGGGATCAACGATGATGATGTTTTCGTAGTAGTTCATTGCTGCTTAAACCTCCTTATGGATATATAGCCCTCTCTTTTACAGGGAGGGCAAGGAGCCAGAAAAAACCACTCCTGAGTTATTAAGAATAAACAATTGACTTTTTATAAGTCAATACTTGTTTCAGTTCAGGGATTTATTTGACAAACAGGCACTGATTCATTATCATAAAAAGTTATGAAAAAAAGAGGCCTCTATGCGTGGATTTTCATACTTTTTGTGTTGTTTTCTCCCCCCTTTTTAGCACTTGCAGAAGGGTCAGGCCTTGCCCAGGTCTTTATCTCAAGGATGTATCACCTTAACAGTTATGCAAACGAGGAGGGTTCTCTGTTTTTTAAGGCTATTCCCTATGAAGAGCTTGAAGGTATGATCAAGGGGCCTGGTTGTGATGTTAGCTCAGGCATTAACACCGATGAGTCTGTTGTAACAGTTAATATTGAAAGTAACGATGATGACAGGGATTATGTGATACTTGCCTCTTACTCAGAAAATAAGATTATTAAGAGCTATGTGGACAGACAGATAAGGGAATATACAACCACTAAGCGTCGTTCCTTCAGCCAGTGGTTGGCTCGCTCTGGAAAGTACATAGGGCTGATTAAGCAGATACTCCGAGAGGAGGGGCTCCCTGAAGAGCTTGTTTATCTGCCCTTAATTGAGAGTGGCTTTGACACAAGGGCTCGTTCTCACAAAAGGGCGGTTGGTCCCTGGCAGTTCATTTCAGCCACTGCAAAGAAATATGGCCTGAAGATTAACTACTGGATAGACGAACGAAGAGACCCTGTAAAGTCCACGAGGGCTGCTTCAAGATACCTCAGAGACCTTTACGATATGTTTGGTTCCTGGCCCCTTGCACTGGCTGCTTATAATGCTGGTGAGGGCAATGTAAAGAGGGCCCTGAGAAGGACACGCACTAATAACTACTGGCGAATAATAAGAACAGGGTATCTTAAAAGAGAGACAAGAAACTATGTGACAAAATTTTTTGCAGCCGGTGTTATAGCTTCTGACCCTCAGAAATATGGTTTCCAGGAGATACAGTACCAGGAACCGTTGAGATTTGATGAGGTAACTATCACAAAGCCAGCCTCTTTGCGATTTATCGCAAAATGCGCAGATACCACCTTAAAAAAGATAAAGGAGTTGAATCCCGAGATTTTAAGGTGGTGTACTCCTGTTGATGAAAAAAGCTATGTGATAAGGGTGCCCGAAGGAAGGGCTGAAACTTTTCTTGAATGCTTCAACTCTGCCCCCCAGTCTAAAAGGATGCCCCGTGTTCCCTACATAATCAAAAAGGGTGATACCCTCTATGAGATATCCAAAAAGTACAGAATAAGAATAAGGGAAATCCTTGCCCTTAACAAGGGTATCAAGCCAAGAAGGTTACGGCCAGGAAGAATGATTTATCTGCCATCAAAGGATTGATATAAAGAGATAAGTGAAACTCCATACTACTTTTTGTCATCCTTGCCTGTAAGCTCTTTATCCTTTTTTTGCTCTTTTTCAGATTTTTCTTCCTTCTTTTCTTCCTCAGGAGGCTTGATCTTTGCCTCTGCCACCACCTTATAGGGCGAGGTGGGAAACTTTTTTGTTAAAAGTTCGTATTTCTTTTTTGCCTCTTCAGTCCGTTCCATTGCTTCAAGTATTCGTGCCTGTTCAAAAAGGGCCACATCTTTAAGATAGGGTGTGTTTGCTTCGTTGAATAATGCATCCAGAGTTTTAAGGGCCTCGTCCTTTTTGTCCTGCTTAAGAAGTATGGTGGCCTTTTTGAGATAAGCAAGGGGCAGTATCTCTTCGTCCTTTTTGAATTTTGAAATAAGGCTGTCAAGGTCTTTCAGGGCATCGGAGAGTTTTCCAAGTTTGTATTCGGTCAGTGCGATATAATAGAGAGTCTCTGCAGAGCTTTCCTTCTCATAGGCCTCCTTAAACCTTTTGAGGGCATCCTCAAGGGCCTTGTTGTCAGCCTTCTTTCCGTAAAGGCCACTATAGATTTTATAGCCCTCATAGGTAAGTTCGTGGGCCTTTTCCGATTTTGACCTGATGTAGCTGAAGGTGATAAAGGAAAGCAAAAAGACTATTACAACCGCAAAGACAAGAAGGTGAACAAATCTTTTGTTTTCTCTGTAGTAGTTCAAAGCAATCTCATAGATTGTACGAACCTCTTTTTCAGCATCCACCTTTTTGGTGACCCGCTTTTTTATTGGCTTTGGCATATCTTCCTCCAGATTTGCTATACTCGTGCGATTAAGCCTTCAGCATTAGAGAATACTTGATTTACCCCGTTATTATCAAGTCCTGCACTTAAGAGTATCTTTTCAGCAAAGGCCCTGTCTATCAGGTCTGAAGGTGAGTGGGCATCGGTGTTTATAACCAGTGGAGCATTATGCTTAAGGGCAAGCTTTGCCACATGGCCGTTTGAGAGGCTGTGGCCTTTGCGAGCAGTGATTTCAAGGCATACGCCCCTCTGGGCTGCAAGTTTTACATCCTCTTCTGTGATAAGGCCTGGGTGGGCTATGATGTCAGCACCACCTAATATGCCTGCCCGATTGGTGCCCTCCTTAACAGGCTCAACAATGGTTTCACCATGGATTACCACTATTTTTGCACCCAGCTGACGGGCATATTTAATCTTCTCAGGGATTAGTTCAGGTGGAACATGGGTCAGTTCAGTCCCTGGGATGACCTTTATAGGCAAGAGTTGGTTCAATTCATCGGCTATTTTTACTATCCTCGGAATAATAAAGTCCATATTGGAGCCATCCATGTGATCGGTAATTGCTATAGCCCTTAAGCCCTTAACCAGGGCTCTTCGGACAAGCTCTGCAGGGATAAGCTCACCGTCGCTGAAGACCGTATGGCTGTGCAGGTCTATCATTTCTCCAGAAACTCTTTAACTGTAAAGATGCTATAGAAGGGATAACCCCTCTGCTCAATGTTTTCTCTGCCCCGCTCCTCACATCGGTCAACAATTGCTATAACAGCCAGTATCCTGAGACCTGCCCTTTCTGCTGCATCAATGGCCTTTATAGTTGAGCCACCGGTTGTTACCACATCATCTATAATGATTACCTCATCTCCTTCATGAACATTACCCTCTATCTGGCTCATCGTTCCATGACCCTTTGGCTCCTTTCGTATCACAAAGGCCTCAATGGGCTGGCCAGCATCAAAGGAGTGTCTTGCCACAGCAGTTGCAATGGGATCTGCACCAAGGGTAAGCCCACCGATAGCCCTTGGCCTTAAACCAAGCTCCTTTATCTTTTCAAAGACCACCTTTCCCACAAGGTATTGTCCTTCAGGGCTGTAGTTTACCCTTTTCAGGTTGAAGTAGTAGCAGCTCATCTTTCCTGAGGAGAGGCGAAAGGAAGGTTTTTCGGTATGGCGAAAGGCCCTTTTGAGTATTAGCTCTCTCAGTCGCTGTCTTTCCTTCATCTCTGCTTTTCAATGACCTCCCTTTTCAGGGTCTCAGAAATGCCCCTTTCAAGGTCGTACTCAGGTTTCCATCCAAGAAGGTTCTTTGCCTTTTCGTAGGAAAGAGCGCTTCTTCTAAGGTCACCAGCCCTTGCAGGGCCTCTTTTGGGGCTGTCAAAACGGCTTTCCTTACAGAAACCGTGCCTTCTCATCTGCTCCAGTATCGTCCGGTAAAGCTTGCCTGTTGTGGTCTCAACCGATGTGCCAATGTTCAGTATTTCATTTTCCGCCTTATCAAGGGCAAGTATGTTTGCTCTAACCACATCATAGACAAAACAGTAGTCTCGGGTCATCCCGTCAGGTTCATCAGGATAGTGGTAAAGGGTTGGTAGCTGACCCTTTGAAAGGGAGCTCATAAAGATGGAGACCACACCTGCTTCAGCGTGGGGGACCTGTCTGGGGCCATAGATGTTAGCATATCTAAGGACAGTGTATTTGAGCCCGTACTGGGCCTGATAGTATCTCAGATAGTTTTCCGAGGTGAATTTGCTGATGGCATAGGGTGAAAGTGGCCTGGGCAGGGTATCTTCGGTGGTGGGGATTGTGTCAGCCTCACCGTAAACAGCCCCTCCAGTGGAGATAAAGATGAATTTTTTTACACCGTAACGGACCGAGTTTTCAAGTAGATTGAGAATACCCATAACATTGACATCTGCGTCAAACTTCGGGTTTTTTACCGAATCAGGCACTGACATCTGGGCAGCATGGTGGTTGACGATATCCGGTCTTTCTATTTCAAAGACCCTTTCAATGATCTGGTCTCTTACATCGGCCAGGTAGAACTTTGCCCGTGGATTCAGGTTTTCAAGCTTGCCCGTAAAGAGGTTGTCCACCACCACAACATCGTGTCCTTCCCTTATGTAGCCATCAACAACATGAGAGCCGATAAAGCCTGCTCCACCTGTTACAAGTATCTTCACCTTCCCTCCCTTAAGATTATGCGAGTATGCCCTTTTCTAAAAGGGTGTGAAGGGTCTTTATATGTATGTCAGGTTTTATCTTGCCCTTAAGGACAGGCTCCTTGATCATGCCCATTATCATCTCTGTAAGCACCTTTGTGTCAAGCTCTTTTTTTATTCTGCCCGAGGACTGTGCCTCCTTTAGCAATGATTCAAGCAGGTCCTTAACCGTGCATATCTTCTGGTAACAGTTACTAAGCTTTTTGTTAAAGAGCTTTCCTTCCTCCTGTTGAAGCACGAGGAAAAAGGCCCTCTTTTCATTAAAGAAGTTAATAAGCTCCTGGATGAAGAGCTTCAGGTTTTCAATGGGGTCGTCCCTTTTAAAACGCTCATTAAGCCTGAGGATCATCACATCAAGCCCTTCATGTAAGAGGGCTGCATAGAGAGCCTCTTTAGATTTGAAATGATAGTACAATGTCCCCTTTGCCACCCGTGCCTTCTGGGCGATTTCATCCATGGAAACCCTGTGGTAGGGTTTCTTTGAAAAAAGGGTCATTGCAGTGTTAAGTATGACCTCTCGCTTCATTGCAACTTTCATGAAGAATATTATATAGACTGGCCAGTCAAGTTGTCAAAAAGGGAGATAGATAAGGATATAAGGGCAGGGCTATATATGGAAGAAAAGCTTTATGTTTTCCTCTTCCTCTATAAGTGCTTCCTCAACATCCTTTATATCATCTGGGCTGAATCCTATCACACCGAGGAGCTCTTCTGTGTCTTCATTATAGACTCCATCGGCGGCAATGCTATCCCTCACCTTTTTAACCAGTGCTTCGGCTAAAAGCACCGACAGGGCAAGTCCCTTATGTTTATCTATGCCTTCAAGGCTGTGGTGGTACTGGACAGGGTAGAGTATCTCCTCTGGGAAAAGGGCATCCTCAAGAAACCATCTGCCAACACTGTTGTGGGAGGCTCCGAACCTTTCCTTTTCCTTTTCAAGAAGTTCCTTCTCAAACATGATGTCAAGGTAATGATTTTTATAGGTCAGGTAGAGGACGAGCCTTCCAATGTCATGCAGAAGACCTGCGAGAAAACACACGCCGCCGTTTGTAACAGCAATCTTTTTGCTCAGTAAATCGGAGACAAAGGCAACCTCAAAGGCATGGGCCCAGAACTCGGTCAGGTTTTTTGCTTCGGTCTTACTGAACAGATGAACCACCGTGGTGCTGATGGCAATGCTCTTTACAAGGTCAAAGCCGAGAAACATCACGGCCTGTTCAATGCTGTTTATCCTTCCGGAATGCCCGAAGAAAGGTGAGTTTGCCATGGCAACCACCTTTTCAGCTATGGCCTGGTCGTGCTCTATCACATGGCTCAGCTCTTCAAAGGTGGCATTTTCATCGCTTATGGCCTGAATTAATCTACGCATTACAACGGGGATGGTGGAGAGGCTTTTGGTTTTTTTTATGTCTCTTCTCAGGTCAAACATTTGGAATGCTTAAACTCCCTGATAAAGTCTCTAATGCTTGAAAGTGTTACAGGTTTCTTTATCACCTTTATTCCCTGTTCAATACTGAAGGATTCAATAAGGCTGGAGCGTTCACCGGTTAAAAGGCAAAGGCTTCTTCGGTCTATGTGGTTCATGGCCATCTTTGTGAACTCTATTCCGTTCAGACCTGGCATATGAAAATCAATAAGCACAAGGTCAGGCTTACTGGTTTTAATTATTTCCAGTGCCTCCTTCTGGGATTCGCATACCGTGCAGTTCTCACCAAGCATCTCAAAGAAGTCCAGAAAAAGCTCCCTTATAAGGGGGTCGTCGTCCACCACAAGAACACTCAGGGGACGGGCTTCCTGTTGTTGCTGCTCTAACTCTGGTAACAGGACGATAAAGACAATTTCATCTCCACTATGCTTAAAAAGTAGCCTTCCTCCTGCCTCCTCGGTAAGGCCTTTGGCGTATCCAAGGGCTGGAATGGCTCTGCTGGAGGTGGACACTTTCAGTATAAGCCTTATTCCATCTTCTTCATGTTCAGCACCAAGGTAAAGGGTATTAAAGTCTTTTCCCAGGTCATGGAGTTTTATGATTTCCATGAGCAGATAAAGCAGGGCCTTGAGAAAGGCCTGTTCCTTTCCCTTGATAAAGACCTCCTCTTCGGGGATTGAAAAGGATATGGTGAGGTTCCTTACCCTGAGCTGATATTCCACAAGCTCAATTGCCCTGTTAATAAGCTCCTGAAGTTTGAAATGACCCATTTGGTTTGACCTCCCAGCCTTAATAAATCCAAGTGTTGTCTGTAATAGGGTTATTAACCTGCCCTTACAGGATTCAAAGTCTTCGGAACTTTCTAAAACCTCAAGGGCTTCCTTTAAAAACTCCTTAACAAACTGGATATCACTGTCCTTTTCCATGTATAGAGTGTTATCGGCTTAGAGAGAAAAATTCTTTAACTCTACATCACCTTC
>CAZIIE010000005.1:0-30992 GCA_964539375.1 uncultured Nitrospirota bacterium
GAACGCCGGCCTGTCACGCCGGAGGTCGCGGGTTCAAGTCCCGTCCACCCCGCCAGACACTCATCTGATATATTGTCCCTTTTTCTCCAAGGTACTTCAACCTCTTGACTCAGAAACTAACTACAATCCCCAATCCTTATATTCATATTTTCCTTTTTTGTATGCTAAAATATAGACCAGTCTAAGTGACAGCTAAACTTATAAAAATTTTCCAAGGAGAGTTGTTATGAAGAAGGGGCTTTACTATATAATATCTATTCTTTTTATCTTTTCATTAACAACCGCCTGCAAAGACAACAATAGCAAAAGCTACACACCTCCTCCTGTAAGTGGTGTTAAACTTCAACCCCAGTTCAGCGTTGATGATACAGTTAAACAGCTGAGACAGATCGTAAAGGAAGACCCCAAGAACCTTGATGCCTGGATACGACTTGGTAACACCCTTATGGATACAAACCGTTTTGAAGAGGCAATAGAGGCCTATTCAAAGGCATTAGAGCTTGACCCAAAAAACACCAATGTTCGTGTTGATATGGGCACCTGTTATCGTCGCATTGGTAAACCTGATATTGCAGTAAAGGAATACAACAGGGCCATTGAAATTGACCCAAAACACCTGTTTGCCCATAGAAACAAGGGCATAGTGCTTGCCTTTGACCTCAAAAAACCAAAGGAGGCAATCAAGGAGTTTGAGACCTATCTCTCGTTGGCTCCTGATGCAGCTGATGCTCAAAAGATAAAACAGATAATCAGTGAACTGAAGGAACACCTTTAGTGGATTGATGCTTAATGCTCTGAAGGGCATTCTCAATGTCTTTATCCCAATTTTTGTGGCCATTGATGTATTTGCCTTGATGCCCCTTTTTCTAACCCTTACGGCAGAGCTTGACCACTCCGAACGAAACCGTGTAATCAACCAGTCAATACTGACTTCCTTTCTGGTCTGTCTCGTCTTTGTCAGTGCTGGTGAGTTTGTCTTCCGAACCATCGGAGTGACAGTGGATGACTTCAAGATTGCCGGTGGTCTTGTTTTACTTATTATTGCCGTGCTTGATATTGTAAGCCCTGGCCTGTTAAAAACCCAGGGTATTGAAAGGGCAAGTATCGGGGTTGTGCCAATAGCTGTCCCTATGATTGTTGGGCCTGCCCTGCTGACAACCCTGATAGTGTTACTTGAGCATTATGGGATATGGTTACCCCTTACAGGCTTGATTATGAACCTTTTTGTTGTACATTTTATGCTCAGACAGGCCTCATACATTAACAATTTGATTGGAAAAACGGGTATTCAGGCAATCTCAAAACTAATGGCTATACTTCTTGCCTCTATTGCCATAATGATGATCAGAATAGGACTTGTCAATACTATAAAGGGGTGCTTTTAACTAAAAGGGCATGAAACGAGGAAGGCGAAGTTTTCCCTTTTTGCCCTTCAGCATCTTCATCATCCGTTTCATGTCTTTGTATTGCTTCAGCAGTCTGTTAACATCACTTACAGAGGTGCCACTACCACGGGCTATCCTCTTCTTTCTGCTTCCATTTATTATCTTAGGATATTTTCTTTCCTCAGGGGTCATGGAGTTTATAATTGCCTCAATCCTGACAAACTCCCGCTCGTCAATCCTGACATTTCTGAGCTGTTTACCCATTCCAGGGATCATGGATAGTAGATTCTCTATTGGCCCCATAGAGCGCACCCTGTTAAGCTGTTCCTTCAGGTCATCAAGGGTAAAGCTGTCTTTAAGCAACTTTTCCTGAAGAGCCTCTGCCTCTTTAAGGTCTACCGCCTCCTGTGCCTTTTCAATAAAGCTGAGCACATCACCCATGCCAAGTATCCTTGAGGCTACCCTGTCAGGGTGGAAGGGCTCAAGCATATCAATCTTTTCACCAACACCCATAAACTTTATGGGTTTTCCAGTAACCTGTCGTATTGACAGGGCAGCACCACCACGGGCATCTCCGTCCATCTTGGTCAGAATAACTCCATCAATGCCTATCTCCTCATTAAAACTCTTTGCAATGTTTACAGCATCCTGTCCTGTCATGGCATCTGCGACAAAGAGCACCTCGTCGGGACTTGCAGCCTCTTTTACTGCCCTCAACTCAGACATCAACTCCTCATCTATGTGTAGCCTTCCTGCTGTATCAATTATCACTATGTCTCCAGCTCCCTTACGCGCCTCAACCAGTGCCTCCTGCGTCACCTTTACAGGGTTTTTCTCATCCTTCCGAGCATACACCGGCACCTCAATCTGTTTGCCAAGGGTGATAAGCTGGTCAATAGCCGCAGGGCGTTGAAGGTCTGCAGCTACAAGCATTGGACGTCTGCCCTGTTTTTTGAACATCCTTGCAAGTTTTGCAGAGGTGGTGGTCTTTCCAGAGCCGTGAAGACCGATCATCATTATGACTGTGGGTGGATTTGGTGAGAGTCTTATCTTTTCATTCTGGCTACCAAGGAGCTCAATAAGCTCCTCATGGACAATCTTGACAACCTGCTGCCCTGGTGTGAGGCTTTTCAGGACATCCCTGCCGATTGCCTTTTCCTTAATCCTTCCTACAAAGTCCTTTACTACCCTGAAGTTTACATCCGCCTCAAGCAGGGCAAGTCTTATCTCCCTGAGGGCTACATCAACATCCTCCTCTTTCAGGTAGCCCCTTCCTTTGAGTTTCTTAAAAACCCCTTCTAATCTTTCACTTAGAGAATCAAACATTTTTCTTTAAAGGAGAGCCTCAATCTGGCGGCTAAGCTCCTCCCCAAGACCTGGTGAAAAACCTATATATCTCTTGACTATCCTTTGATTTTTATCAATCAGGTAAAGGGCAGGGATACTTGAAACCTGGTATTTTTTGCTTGCCTCACCATTGTCAACCAGCACGGTGTAGCTCATGTTGTATTGATTTACAAAGTTTTTAACATTATCAAGTGCCTCATCACCTTCAACATTAATACCTAAAAGAACAACATCTTTGTTGAAAAACTTTCTGTTTAGTGCCTCAATCTCTGGAATTGACTTTCTGCAGGGCGGACACCAGGTTGCCCAGAATTCAAGAAGCACCACCTTGCCCTTAAGGTCATTAAGACTGACGGTCCTTCCATTAATATCTTTAAGGGTAAACCCCGGGGCAGTTCCACCAACAGAGGGTGAAAGGCTATCGGACCGGGAACTACAGGAAAAAAGGGCAAACAGGACAAAAAGGATTAATATATACCTGATAAGTTTCATTTTTTTCATATCCTACTGTCCGAGAAGCTGGTCAATCTTTGCCTTCAGCTGTGGTTTGGGCACAGCACCCACAATCTGGTCAACCTTTTCACCATCTTTGAAAAACATCAAAGTAGGTATGCCCATTATCTTGTATCTGCTTGCAATATCAGGGTTTTCATCGGTATTCAGCTTGCAAACCTTCAGTTTATCCCCATACTCCTTGGCTATCTCCTCAACGGTTGGTGCAATCATCCTGCAGGGGCCACACCAGACAGCCCAGAAATCAACCATCACAAGGCCTTTATGGCCTAAAACCTCCTGGTCCCAGGTTGCTGTGGTTACTTCTACGATGCCTTCAGCCATGTAAAACCTCCTGATATAATTTTTCAATTACCAGTCAAGGGCTCCTTCTTTTAGAAACCCGATAAGGATAACCCTTACCCCCTTGTCTTTAGCTCACAATATAGTAGCTTAACCGAATTTCATTATTATATTTTTAGAGAGGTTGCTTTGTCAATTAGACATCGGTCAGTTTGTTAAAGTTTTGTAGTCCTGTCAACATGGATTTTAAGAAGTAAAGTGGTAAAAAAGGGGGTTAAATGGTTTCCCTCTTTGGTTCATCTTCAATAAGGGAGCGAAGTTCCTTTAAAAATTCACGAAGCCTTTTTAAAGCCCTCTGCCATAGCTTTTTATCGCTGGTAATTTTATCCAGTTCCCTCTCAAGTTTTTCCTTTCTTTTTTTAAGTTCTTTGAGTGCCTTCTCAAGCCTTTTCTTTTGTTTCTCTGTGGCTTTTTCAAGGCTCTGATGAAGTTTTTCCATCTCCTTCAAGAGATCATCAAGCTCCTTTCTGAATTCCTTTGACATATCCTGCCTTCTTTTTTCAGCAAACATCCTTGTTTTCTGCAAGAGCTCCTCGGTTTCCTTCTTAAGCTCTTCAAGGTCTGTTGATGAAAAAGCCCTCTCCGGGTAAAGACTTATACCGAGTATAAATAGAATCGTTATAGCCAGAAATCCCTTTGCTATCCCCATGACTTAATTATAACCCATGAAGATTAATTTTGGCATCTCATGAAAAACAACCACAAAGGGAATAATCCCTTCCGGGTTATGCTTAGGCAAACCAATAGGGAGCCTGAGCAGAAAAAGGATGGCTAAGGTCTGAAAATGAACCTGTCTTTTTTATTCTCCAATCTTTGGTAGGATACCCTTTTTCTTTACCAGCTGGTAAATCCTGATAAAAAAGATGGTGCTTGCCGATAGAAATAGCAGATTTAAAAGGGTAGCCGCACTCAGATGAGCAAGCGAAAGGGTCTTATCTTTTATCAGTATCCTCATGCCCTCAAATACATGAGCAGAGGGTATCAGATAGGCAATCCTTTGAAGCAAAAGAGGAAGGGTGCTGACAGGATAAAAGACCGCTGAAAAGGGCATGAATAAAAAGGCTACAGCCCAGGCCAGCACCTCAGCCTCCTGACCAAAACGAAGTATCAGAGCCATTGTAAATATTCCTACAGCCCAGCCCATGGCCATAAGGTTAAGCACCAGTGGTATAAGAGCTATACCTAATTTGAAGATGGAAAAGGAATAAAAAAGCCAAGCAAGGGTTGACATAACCAGAAAGGCAATGCACACCTTCAGAATACTGATAAAGACGAGACCAAGGATGTATTCACCAATCTTTAAGGGTGACGCAAAGATGTTTATAAGGTTTCTTGCCCACATATCCTCAAGGAAGGAAACCGATATCCCCTGCTGTGCCCTGAAAAGTATATCCCAGAGTATAAGTGCTCCTAAGAAATAAATTACAAAGGACGGAATATCAGCACTTGCCCTCTGAAGATAAAGGCTGACAAAGCCCCAGAGAAGCAGGTCAACCATGGGCCAGTAAAAAACCTCAAGAAGCCTCGGCAGACTTCTGCGGTATAGATAGAGCTGTCGTAACACCACCGCCCAGATGCGTCTAACCCTCATCACCTATCACTTTAAAATAAAACTCTTCAAGGTCCTTTACACTATAGCCCTTTATCAGTTCAGATATCATGCCATCGGCCACCAGATTGCCTTTACTCAAAAATAACAACCTCTTTGATACCTCTTCCATCTCTTTGAGATTATGGGAGGTGTAAATTACAGATATACCCGCTGTGGCTGCCATCTCCAGAAGTAACCGCCTTGTCTTTCTGGCTATCTCAGGGTCAAGTCCTGTTGTGGGTTCATCAAGCAGTAAAAGCTCGGGTCTGTTTATAAGAGCCTTAGCAAGGTTAAGCCGCATCAGCTGCCCTGATGAAAGCCTTCTTGTTGGTTTTCTGCTATAGGGCTCAAGTCCGAATAGCTCTAACAACTCTTTACATCTTCTTTCAGGGTTTTTTATCTCATAGAGGTTTGCAAAGACCATAAGGTTTTCAAAGGGCGTAAGGGAGTAAGGCAGTGACACATAGTTTGAGGCAAAATTGACCCTTTTTAAAACCCTGCTTCTATGAAACCTTATATCTAATCCAAAAAGCTCAATGCTTCCTTCTGTCGGCTCTATCAGACCGAGTATGCAATTTATAAGGGTTGTCTTACCTGCTCCATTTGGACCAAGAATGCCGAGCACCTCACCTTTGGAAAGAGTAAAATTTATACCTTCAAGTGCCACAACACCATTGAATACCTTTTTAAGCCCCTTGACCTTCAATATCTCCATATCTGAATATTAACAGAAAGGGTGCTGTTTATACATCTATATATTCCAAAAGGTTTTATTTTTGTATAATAAAGACATGAACGCAAGAATACTATTAGTTGAAGATGAAAAAAAGATTGCCGATATTGTGAAAGCCTATCTTGAAAAGGAAGGCTTTTCTGTTAAGCCTGTACAAAACGGTTCAGATGCCCTTGAAGAGTTAAAGACAGGCTTTGACCTAATCATACTTGACCTCATGCT
This sequence comes from uncultured Nitrospirota bacterium, assembly GCA_964539375.1. GTDB lineage: Bacteria > Nitrospirota > Thermodesulfovibrionia > Thermodesulfovibrionales > JdFR-85 > JAADIE01. The sequence goes on from CAZIIE010000005.1 coordinate 6,134, forward strand.
GCCTGATATAAGTGGTGAAGAGATATGTGAGCTTATCCGAAAGGACTCTGATATCCCGATAATCATGCTTACTGCCAAGAGTGATGAAGAGCACAGGGTAAAGGGACTAAGGATAGGAGCTGATGATTACATAGTAAAGCCCTTCAGCCCTCGTGAACTGGTGGCAAGGGTGCAGGCTCTGCTTCGCAGGGTAAAGCCCCAGCACAGAAGACTGAGCTTTAACAGGGGAGACCTCCAGATTGACACAGAAAGCTTTGAGGTATTCAGAGAGGACACGCCCATTACCCTTACGCCAACAGAATTCAAACTGCTTCAGACCCTTGCAGAGCGGCCAGGTCAGGTATTTTCAAGGGCTCAGCTTGTTAACATCATCCTTGGTTACAACTTTGAGGGTTACGACCGAACCATAGATGCCCATGTCAAGAACATAAGACATAAGATAGGCGATGATAATCGTAATCCTAAATTCATAAAGACCGTTTACGGAGTTGGTTACAAATTTATAGGAATACCCGATGAGGACTAAACTGTTTCTTTCATTTCTTCTTATCATACTTTTAGCCCTTCTTAGTAACCTCGTCTTTGAAAAACTTATTATTAACGACTTTGATGAATATGTTAAGGGAAACAATGAGGACAGGATATACTGGGTGATGGCCTCTGTTGAAGGAAGCTATAAGGAAGGCAGGTGGGATGAAGTCTCTCTAAGAGACTCAATTCACTGGGCAATGATGCTTGGCTTTGAAACCTATATAACCGACCTAAAGGGCAAGACCATCATCACAACCTCTGATGTGCTTGCACACCTCAGTGCTACCATGTTAAGAAGGATGGCCTCACTCTTTGAATTGCCCACAGGTTATGGAGATTTCATCTGGTATCCACTATTTGTAGAGGGTAAAGAGATAGGGAAGATTTACTTTCGTCCCCTTAAAAGAAGGGGTTATCTCCCCAGAAAAGAGGAGATTTTCAGAAAGAGGGGCAGGCAGTTTCTCCTTATCACCTTTGCCATTGCTGGTGGAGGTGCACTGTTTCTGTCCCTTGCTTTTTCCTTTTTCCTCTCAAGACCACTTAAAGAGCTAACCCTCGCAGCAGAAAAGGTGGCTGAGGGTGATTTTTCTTCAAGGGTCAGCTTAAGGGAAAGTCGGTTCTGGAGACTCTTTGCTAAAAGGGATGAGATAGACCGTCTTTCAGAGTCCTTCAACTTCATGGTCACCGCACTTCAAAAAGAAGACACCCTTCGCAAACATCTCACCACCAACATTGCCCACGAACTTCGCACACCCCTTACCGTTGTGAAGGGGAACCTTGAGGCAATTGAAGATGGGATTGTGAAGGATGTAAATCAGGCTCTTAAAGGTATAAAAAGGGAAATTGACCGTATCATTGAGCTGATTCAAGGCATTGAAGACCTTACACAGGCTGAAGCGAGTTTCTTTAAAAAGGGCAAAAAGGTTGAAATTGACCTCTATGATTTTATAAAAGAAACTCTCTCTGCCTATGAGCATCCCATATCCGAAAAGGGCTTGAAGTTAGAGTTAGAAGGCACCTCTATGAAGGTGAAGACCTATCCCGAAAAACTCCAGATAATACTTAAAAATCTTATTTCCAATGCATACCGTAATACTGACAGAGGGATGATAAAGGTTTCCTGGGGTCAGATGCAGAGAGGTTTTTATATCTCTGTCAAGGATACAGGCAGGGGGATGGACAGGGAAGAACTTTCACGGGTCTTTGACCGTTTTTACAAGGGGAAGGGCTCGCCCGGAAGGGGTATCGGCCTTTCAATCGTTAAGGAACTCGTTGACACCCTTGATGGTAAGATTCATGTTGAATCTACACCAGGTAAGGGAAGTGAGTTCAGGGTGGAGTTTTAAATTCACAAAATCTTCATCATTTTTTGTTAAGGTTATATCATGAGAAGGCTGATTACAGTATTGTTGCTATCCTATTTTATGGTATTTTCTATCGTGCCCTTTGCGTCAGCCGATGAGAAAAGACCTGTCACACCCTACGGTGATTTCTGTCCCAACTGTAGCAGATACGGTTTCTGTAAGTTTAATTTGAGCATTGAAGAGGCAAGGAAGGCTCTGGAAGACTACTATAAACAACAGGGGCTTTCTGTGAGGATTGAAAAAAGCATGGGCAGATTTATCAGGGCAACTGTTTTCAGAGAAGATAAAGCTGTTGACAGGATAATACTTGACAGAAGAACCGGCAGGATTAGGTCCATATATTAAGCCCTCTTCCACCTCCTGTGTATCCAGAGCCATTCAGAAGGGTTTTCCCTAATGTACTCCTCCACATAGGCGCTCATCCTCCTTGTGTTTTCCCTGACAGCCTCATCTGAAAGCTCACCGAGCAGCTCCACCGCAGGAAAAACCCTTATCCTGTGTCCCCTCTCCGTCCGCTTTATGAAAACAGGGACAACCCCTGCTCCTGTTTTTGTGGCCAGAACTGCAGGTGTCCTCATAGTCCAGGCAGGTCTGCCAAGAAAGGGTATCTTTACTCCCTCCGAGGGAAGGACTCCCTGGTCAATCAGTATACCCACTGCACCACCGCCTCTTAGCTCTCTTATCATTTGCCGTAGAGCCCCCTCCTTGTAGATAACCCTGTTTCCATATCTACCCCTTGTGCGTTCAACCAGTCTGTTCAGAAAAGGGTTATTAAGCGCCCTTGCAACCACCTTAAGGGGGGTTACCCTGAAGGAAGAATACAGGGCAAGCAGCTCCCAGTTACCGCAATGTCCTGTTATCAGAAGCACCCCCTTCCCTTTATTCATTGCCTCTCTGAAGTGCTCAATCCCCTCAATCTCGGTGTTTCTGAACACCACCTCTCCAAAGCCATGGTATATCTTGAGAACCTCCATTAAGGAACGGCCAAGGTTTCTAAAACACCTCCTTGCCAGCTCATGGGCAGTGAGTTCACCCTTCAAGGCACCTGTTTCAATGGCTCTTTTTATGTTATCTACTGCAATCTCTCTTCTCTGGGTCCACAGATGAAAGGCAAGCTCACCAATTAGCGCACCTACCTTCAGGGAAATTCTATAGGGTAATACCGCCAGGGGCAGGGTCAGGGTGTAAATGAGCGCAGCCCAAAAAAGTTGAAGAGGCCTTTTCATCCGTTGTCTGAGTTACCCTCCTCGTTCTTTTTCTCCTCCTTTTTCTTCTCCTTCATGGCCTCCCTTATCTCGGTAAGTCTCTTTTCTACAAGATAATTTAGAGTCCCCTCAGGATAGGTTCCATCAGGAAGCATCTGGCCTGCCTCAAGGCCCATTAAAAGGGGCACTCCTTCCTCTATCCTTGAGATTGCATAGATATGAAATCTACCTTCCTTAACCGCCTCTATCACCTCTGAGGAGAGCATGAGGTTTTTCACATTTCTCTCAGGCACTATCACACCCTGCTCACCAGTAAGCCCTCTTACCTTACAGAGTCTGAAAAAACCCTCAATCTTTTCATTGACCCCGCCAATGGGTTGGACATTACCATCCTGGTCCATTGAACCGGTAATTGCAATGCTCTGTTTAATTGGCACACGGGCAATTGCACTTAACAGGGCATAAAGCTCAGCACAGGTAGCGCTGTCTCCCTCAATCAGTCCGTAGAGCTGCTCAAAGGTTATGGAGGCTGAAAGGGTTATTGGCTTTTTCTGGGCATACATCCTTCCAAGAAAGTTACTCAGGATGAGTATTGCCTTTTCATGTATCTTGCCAGACATCTTTGTCTCTCGCTCAATATTGACCACCCCCGCTTTTCCAGAGTAAACCGTTGCGGTAATCCTTGAGGGTTTTCCAAAGCTGTAATCACCCATGTCCATCACAGCAAGTCCGTTTATCTGACCTATCTTTTCTCCCTCGGTCTCCACTATCAGGGTGTCCTCAAGCATCAGTTCACGGAGCTTTTCCTCTATCTTGTTGTGCCTGTAAAACTTCTCTTTCAGGGCTTTCTCAACATGCTCGCCCTTAACAATTTCAGAACCGTCCTTTGTTGCCCAGTAATGGGACTCCCTTATAAGGTCTGATATGTCACTGAATTTTGATGAGAGCTTTCTCTGATGCTCAGCAAGTCTTGAACCGTACTCCACCACCTTGGCAACACCTGAGGGGTCAAAGGGTAAAAGCCCCTCCTCTTTAGATTTGGTGGCTACAAAGGTTGCATACTTTGTAAGGTTTTCCTCGTTTCGCTCCATTGTGTTGTCAAAGTCAGCCTTTACCTTGAATAGCTCACGGTATTCCTCGTCAAGATTATAAAGGATATAATAAATATAGGGGTTGCCGATCAGTATTACCTTCACATCAAGGGGTATCGGTTCGGGTTTTAACATCGCAGTGGTCACAAGACGGTACTGTTCCCAGATATCCTCAATCTTGACCTCTCTGTTTCGTATAGCCCTTTTCAGGGCATCATAGGAAAAGAGGTTTCTCAAAAGGTCAAGGGCATTTATAACCAGATACCCACCGTTTGCCCTGTGGAGTGAGCCTGCTTTTATCATGGTAAAATCTGTGACTGCTACGCCATACTGAAACTTATGCTCAATCCTTCCAAAAAGGTTGTAATAGGTGGGATTAGTCTCAAAAACACAGGGAGCACCTTTGAGGTCCCTGTTGTTTACAATAACATTCACAGCGTATTTATTGAATCTGGGTTCCTGCTTGGGCATCTTAAGAAAGGGCACCGGAGGAGAGGTCTCTTCCTGGGTAGTCTTGAAGTCATCAAGGTTTTCTAATATATCCTCCTTAACATCATCAAGGTAGTTAAGAAGCTTCTTATTTTCAGAGTATTTTGACTTCAGCTCATCTATCAGGCTTCCGAGCACTGACAGGGCTGCCTCTCTTTCAAGCTTTTTAAGGAGTTCAGCAACCAGTTTTTCACCAGCCTTTATGGTCCTTACAACATCATCAAGTTTTTCCTGAAGGAGTTTGCCAATCTCCTCAATCTTCTTTTTGGTCTTTTCATCAAGCCCCTGAAACTCCTCCTCTGAAAGGGGCTCACCGGTCTTTTTTACAGGAACGATAAAGAAGCCCCCCACCGTCCTTTTTATGCTGAAGCCCTTTGACTCTGCCTCCTCCTCAACTGCTCCAAAAAGCTCCTTCTGTCTTTTCTGAAACTCCTCAAGAATGCGGTTTTTCTGCTTCTCGTACTCCTTTGATTCAAAGACCCTGGGGATTTCCTTTTTAAGAGACTCTATCAACTCCTCCATATCCTTCTTGAACTCCGATGCCTTGCCGGGTTCAAGGGATATGGCAAGGGGGATGTCAGGGTCTTTGAAGTTATAAACATAACACCAGTCAGGAGGCACAGCCTCACCTTCTGCCTTCCTCTTTATAAGGGTCTTGATGGTAGAGGTCTTGCCTGTTCCACTTTCACCGAGCACAAAAATGTTAAACCCCTTACTCTGAAGGTTTAACCCAAAATCTATTGCACTTAATGCCCTGTCCTGTCCAATTGTGCCCTCAAAGGGTGGAAGTTCCTCGGTGCTCTTAAAGCTGAATATAGATGGGTCACATTGACTGCAGAGTTCCTTTTCACTGAGCTTTCTTGCCATCAAAACCCTCCATAAAATTTAATTTCTAAATACTAAGCTCTTAATTCTAAACAACTAACTTAAAACCCTTTAAAATTAAATCTAATTATACCAAATTTCAGGAAAGATTTAGGGTAAAATTGGTGTATTGCGTTATTTGCGTTGATTGCGTTTAAGGCTACCACCCTACTCCCTACAGGCTACACCCTATCTTTTTACCCCCTACCCCCTACACCTTACTCCCTAATTATTCACGCTCTTGGATGGTGTTTTTCGTATATCCTTTTGAGATGCTCTGTGGTTACCTTTGTGTATATCTGGGTGGTTGAGATATCAGCATGGCCAAGCATCTTCTGAACCGATCTCAGGTCTGCCCCTCCTTCAAGAAGATGGGTTGCAAAGGAATGTCTTATCACATGGGGTGAAAGCTCAATGCCTGCCTTACGGGCATAATGTTTCAGGCTTTGCCAAATCCTCTGTCGGGTCAATTTCCCTCCCCTTTTTGAAAGAAAAAGAAAGGGCACATCCCTCTTTTTTACAAGTCCTGGTCTTATATCAGAAAGATATACCTTTATCTTCTCCAGTGTATGCTCACTCAAAGGCACAACCCTTTCCTTCCCTCCCTTTCCAGAAATTCTTAAAAAGCCTGCTTCAAGATTTACATCCTCAATCCGCAGCTGGACAACCTCACTGACCCTTAACCCAGAGGCATACATAAGCTCAAATATCACCTGGTCTCTTTCTGCCATCTGGGTATCTTTTATAGAGTCAAGGAGTTTCATTATATCCTCGGTGCTCAGAGCCTTGGGAAGCCTTTTCCAGCCCCCTGGGTTGTGCAATACCTCTGAAGGGTTATCCTTTCTCAACCCCTCGGTTATCAGATATCGGCAGAACATCCTGATTGATGAGAGCATCCTTGAGATGGATGAGCTTTCAAAATCCCTGTCTCTAAGGTAGGAGAGAAAAGATAGGATTTCCCTTTTTTGAAAGTTACTAAGGCTCTTACCCTGCTCTTTCAGAAATTCGCTGAACTTTTTGAGGTCACGCTCGTAGGATTTTATGGTGTTCAGGCTTCTGCCTCTTTCAATAAAAAGATAATCAAGGAAGTCCTTTATGATTGGCTCCTGTTCCATGATAGACAATACCTTTAGAGGTCCAAATAAAGAAGAGTGAAAGAAAGGGGAATTTACCCCTTTCTGAACGAGATTTACTTTTTAACAATTCTGGGGGTTATAAATATAAGAAGCTCATTTGTCTGTGCTTCTTTTTTCTGTTTTTTAAATAACCAGCCAAGAACAGGTATATCCTGAAGGCCAGGAACACCTGATTCTGAATCATTTTTAATGGTCTTGTAAATACCACCAATTACAAGTGTCTCACCATTTCTTATAATTACATTTGTCTTTGCCTCTTTCTTATCTGTACCAGGCACACCTTCTACTGATGGAACAGTTGGGTCAAGCTCTTCCTTTGTAGCCTGAACATTCAGGACAATTGATTCATCAGGCGTAATATGGGGTTTGACCTTTAATTCAAGCTTTATATCCTTGAATTCTGTAGAAACAGTTCCTTCAGAGGTCAATTTTCTTATCGGGATACTCTTACCCTGGGATATGGTTGCCTCTTCGTTATCAACGGTTATAATTCTTGGGTTGGATACTATCTTCAACTTACCCATTGTTTTCAGTGCAGAAAGCCTCATATCAAGGCCAAAGGTGCCAGCAGAGCTGAGAAATCCAAAGGCAATACCTGAACCAGAACCAGCACTAACAGCAGCTGGAAAATCCACTAATGCTGGGGTTGAAACTGAAAAGGCCTCAGTATTAGTAAAGTCCTCTCCTGCTGTTGTTGAATGCCATGAACCAAGATTTGTTAAAGTCGAATAACCACTCACACCACCCATGGTCTGTCCATTCTGCCTTGCATTAGCAAAGAAGCCCCACTGTATGCCGAGGTCCCTTGCAGCATTAGTGTTCACCTCAACAATCCTTGCCTCAATAAGCACCTGGGGGGTCTGTTTGTCAAGTATCTTTATTAGTTTTTCAATCTTTGGCATGTTGCTTTCCACATCTTTAACAACCAGGGAGCTAATATGCTCATCAATGCTGATGCTACCCCTTTCAGAGAGTATCTTTGCCTTCTCTATAGCATCCTTTACTTTTTTGACATCAGCATAACTGATAGGGAAGACCTTTGTAACAAGGGGTTCGGCCTTTCTCTTTGCAGCCTCAATCCTTGCTGCTGCCTCCTTCTCTCTTGCTATAACCTGATTAGGAGCAATCCTTATGATGTTACCCTCCACAATCTTTCCAAGATTATGGGTCTTCAGAATCAGGTCAAGGGCCTGGTCCCAGGGCACATTGATTAGCTTCATGGTTATCTTGCCCTTTACACCAGGGTCAACGACTATATTGTAACCACTCACATCTGCCAAGAGCCTGAATATGGGTATTATTTCAGCATCCTGAAAATCAAGGGAAATTCTCTTCCCCGTGTATTTGCCCTCTTCAAAGGTTACTGCCTCAGGCTCAGCTGAAGCTGTCCCTTCTCCTTCCTTAAAGAGCACCTGTTCAGATGCTCCGCTTCCCTGCTCAGCGCCAATCTCTCTCAGGCTTACCTCTATGCTGTCACCGATTGAGACCACATCAAAGGTTGTGTCAGGCTCAAGGTCAAGCACTATACGGGTTTTTCCGTCATGCTCACCCCACCTTATGCCTTTAAGGGGTTTTGCAACCTCCCTGGGAAGTTTTGCCTTCATAGTAACATCCATTATGTCTATTATGAGCTTACTGTCAAGAGGCACAACATCAGAGTGGAGCCTGCCGTCTCCAACTATCTTTACCACTGTGCTACTGTCTCTTTTAAACATCTCAATGCCTTCAATGAACTGGGCATCCCCTTCAGGTATCTCTTCAGTTTTAGCCAACCCTGAAACCGCTGTGTCTTCGGGCTGCTCACTTAGAGTGCTTTCACCTGCCTCTTCCTTTTTTGTTACAAGAACCAGTTTACCCTGGGAGTACTGGGCATCCATGTTCAGAGGCTCCTCAAGGGTAATCTCAATCCTTGTGCCCTCCACAGGTGCCTTTACATGCTGGGCAATCACCTCGGTTACAAGGCCACCCTTTCCACTTCTCCTTCCTTCATATCGTCCAGGTAGCACACCTGGTATTTCAACAACCATCTTAAAGGGGTCATCGGGCTTATAAAGGGTGTACTGGAAGTCCTTTGTGGAAAGGACGCTTACCGAGTCCTTTTCCACAAATAGCCCTGTCAGCTCAGGTTGCTCTGAAACCTTTTTTGCAACCTCTGGGGCCTGTGTGGTAGGCTCCTTTTTAACGGTCTCTTTATTTGTACAGCCAAAGGTAAGAATGATAAAAGCAATAAAAACACTGAAAATGCCTATAGATTTTTTCCTAAACTCTCCCATTTATTCCTCCTCTTTTCGGAGCTTCAATATCGTATCCTTTGGTTTTAACTGTCCCTTATAATTCATAACATATTCTCTTACAACAACCTGATTCTCAGAAATATCAATTATCTTTCCATCATAAAGGCCAACGGTCATACCCTTGGTAACGGTGAAGGCCTTTCCATCAGGAAGTAACACTGAGGCATAGTACTGTCTTCCATCATAAACAATGCCGAGCACCTTAAATTCTGCAACATCATAATTTTCAAGGGGATTAACCTTCTTTTTTCGCTTCTTCTCAACCTTCTGTTTGGTCAGGTCTATTATTGAAAGAAAGGGGTCTCTTCTTCCTTCAGGATTGTATTTAACAACCTCAATCTTATAGGGTTTCGGCGTGTATTTGGGCACAGCCTTTTTAGCTTTAACAGTCTTTTTAGATGGGGCTTTCTTTACAGCCACCTGCTTTTTCTCCTTACAGGAATATCCACCTGCAAACAAAAAGGCTGTTAAAACCAAAAGTGTAATAATTCTCTTCATCTATCTACGCCTCTTTTTCTTCTTTGATTTTTTCATCTTCTCCAACTCCTTTTCAGGTATCGCAGAGAAGGTAACCGTGTCAAGGGCAATCTGAAGTACTGCCTCCTTACCTGATGGTCTTGGCCTTCCGAGCTTTATGTTCTTAAGATTTACTATTCTGTTAAGGGTGGTAAGTTTACTGAAAAACACTCCAAGATTGTGGTATGAGCCAGACATCTCAACCTTTACAGGTATTTCATAGAGAATGCCACTGCTGTGAACCCGCTTGTTTGCAGGCTTCCAGAGATTTATCACCAGACCAGACTCTATGCCGAGGTCAGAGACCTGCTTGAGCAGTCCAGAGACCTCCTTTTCCTCAGGGAGCTGTCTTTTCAGGTCATCAAGCTCCATCACAAGGACATTGTACTTGGCCTTTAACTCAGGCAGTTTGGCAAGCTTTCTCTCAGCATTTGTAATCTCCTGCTCCTGTTTCTGGATTTCAGACTTGAGGGCCTTTATCTCTGCACTCTTTGGCCTGTAATAGATGAAGAAAAACAGCAGTAATATAACCAGAGGCAATCCAATAGCTATTACATATCTTACAGGCTTCGGAACTCTGTTAAAGTCTATCTTTACCTTTTTTGCCATTGCCTATCCCTTAACAGTCATGTTTATGATAAAGTTATAAATTGACAGTGACCTCTTCTTACCAGTCCGCATGCTTCTGTGTTTTGATTCTGCGAGAAAGACAGAGCTAAACAGGTTTGACTTCTTCAGATTGTTAACATAGTTGACCACATCAGAGTTGGTAAAGGCAGAGCCAACAAGCTTTATGTTCCTGCCATTGTATCTCAGTTCTGACAGCCAAACCCCTGTGGGCAATTGCCTGCTAAGCTCATCAAGTATCTTTACTGGCACAGACTGTTTCTCTCTCAAGCCAATTATTATCTTCTTTTTCTTCTCAACATCAACTACCAGCTTTTCATAATTCTTGAGTTTCTTGAGCTTTGCCCTCAAATCCTTAAGGCGTGCCTCATTGTCAGCCTTTGTAGCCTTTAATGTGTTATAGGTGCTCTGGGTCTGATAATAGACAAAAACAAGGGCAATCACTACAATTACCGTTAAGATAACGGTAGCAGCAATATAACCAGGCACAGGCGTTGGTTTCTTCTTTTTCTTTTTAGTTGGTAACAGGTTTATTCTTATCATCTATCGCCTATCCTCCTGAGTGCAAGCCCGATGGCAACAGCACCAAGGGGTGCAAGGTCACGGATATAGTCCTCGTCAAGCCTTTTAGAGATTGAGATATTCTTAAAGGGGTCAAGTATCTCAACCTCTCTGCCCATACGCTCACTGAAAACCTCTTTTAGCCCCTTCACCATTGCACCACCGCCTGTCATAACGAGCTCAGCTATATCCTGCTCTGACATGGATGTCCTGAAATAATCAATAGAGCGTGAAATCTCAGAGATTATCTCCTCTGATGCAGCCATTATCACCTGCTGGGCTTCCTCTTCAGAGACATTCTCTACAGCTTCTCCCCTTAAAAGCCTTTCAGAGACCTCATAGGTCAGATTAAACTCCCTCTGCAGGGCCTCAGTAAGTATATTGACCCCTACAGGGGTATCCCTTGTAAAGGAAGGTATTCCTCCCCTCAGTATGTTCATCTTGATGGAGCTTGCACCTATGTCAATCAGGGCAACATTTTTGCCAGGTTCAATTGGATAGTTAACCTCATAGAGATTTTCAATTGCAAAGACATCCACATCAACTATCACCGGGTTCAGCCCTGCCTCTTTGACCACGGTTATGTATTCATTAATGGTATCCTTTTTTACCGCCACAAGCACCACATCCATCTGCCCTGGCTCTTCCCTTGGCCCTATTATCTGGAAGTCTATATTTACATCTTCAATGTTAAAGGGGACATACTGCTCAGCCTCAAACTTTATGGATTCCTCAAGCTCCTCTTCAGTCATCTCAGGAACGGTTATCATCTTCACTATAACTGAGGAATGGCCAGAGATTGAGATGGCAACATTTTTGTTCTTTATCTTTGCCTTGCGTATAAGCTCCTTGATGGCATCAACCAGACGGAGGGAGTCAATTATTGAGCCATCAACTATCAGCTCGGGAGGAAGAGGAAGGTAGTCAAAGACATCAAGCTCATATCCATCTCTTTTGTCTTTTACCTGGGCGACCTTCAGCGTCCCCGCCCCTATGTCAAGTCCAACTGGTATCTTCTGTCCAAAAAGCATATATTATGTATAGCAAAAAATTTTGATAATGTCAAGTATTTTTTTTATTTTAAGTATGTTTGAGCAATTAGGTTATATAAAACTTTAAAAAAATTATTTATCTATCAATATTTTCTCAATTTTTAACTGCCCATTTTCCTTCAGGGTGGCAACCCCTAAAAATCCACCCTTACTGTCAATTAAACTGTATCTACCGGGTTTAAGCTCACGCCCAATAAAAAACCCTGTTCCGTGAATTGCAAGCCTGCTCTGTCTATCATCAAGTCTCAGGGAAGGAAAGATTGATAGTGCCTGCTCAAGGGAGATGAGCCTGAATCTTCTGGCCTCAATATCTTCAAAGCTGTCAGAGTCCTCAACCCTATAAGGACCTATTGCTGTTCTTTTAAGGGCCTTAACAGTAGCTCCCACCTTTAAAAGCCTTCCCATATCATAAATTAGTGACCGCACATAGGTTCCCTTTGAACAATTGACCTCAATTATAACATAGGGTAAATCAAAATTCAAAAGCCTTATGCCTTTAATTTTAACCCTTCTTGGAGGTGGCTCCACCATTATCCCCTTCCGTGCAAGCCTGTAAAGGGGCACGCCTTCCCTTTTAATAGCCGAATAGACAGGTGGTCTCTGGATTATCTCTCCTTCAAATCTTTTTAAGACATCCCTTACCTGTTGTTCTGTAACATCCACACTGGTCTGTTTTTTGAGAATCCTTCCTGTCATATCATAACTGTCAGTTTCTATACCAAGAACTGCTTCAACTATGTAGGATTTATCAAGCTCGGTAAGGTACTGAACTATCCTTGTTGCACGGTTAATGCAGACAAGCAGCACACCCTCGGCAAAGGGGTCAAGGGTTCCAGCATGACCTGCCTTTTTCGTCCGTAGTATTTTCTGAACCCTTTTAACCGCGTTATGGGATGTGATGTCAGGGGGTTTATAGAGATTTATTATGCCGCTTTGTAATGTTTGAGTGCTTTTATCAGGCTGACCCATAATTGATGGCATGAAAAAATATTCAGTGATTTTTCTGTTGCACCCTGGAGATAGTCTCAAGGAGTCTCTTTTTTAACTCGGCCAGCTCACCATCAGCCTTAAAACCAGCAGCGTTTCTGTGACCTCCACCACCAAGCACTGCTGCGACCTCTGCGAGGTTCAACCTGCCCTTGCTCCGCATACTGGCCTTCCACTTTCCCCTCTCGGTCTCTCTAAACATAACAGATACATCAACCTCATCTATCATTCTTGGAAAGTTTGAAAAGTTTTCTGTATCAGCCTGGGTTGTCCCTGTCTGTTCAAACATATCAAGGCTTATGTGGGTCAGGGCAATCTTCAAGGAGCCAACCTCTTTTAACTCCATCGTCTCAAGCATCTTAATAAGGAGTCTGAACCGGTTAGCCCTCCAGGATTCATAAAGGCAGATTGCCACCCTTGAAGGGTCTGCACCTTTTTCAATCAGGTCAGCAGCCACCCTCAGTGTCTCTGCAGTTGTGTTGTCATACCTGAAGGTGCCTGTATCAATAGAGATTGCGGTATAGAGGTTTTCAGCAATCTCTCTGTCTATCTCAACACCGAGAGCCTTAATAAGATAATAGGCCATGATTCCTGTTGCCGGAGCTTCGGGCTCTATCCATTTCAGGTCACCAAAGTCCTTCTCGGTAAGGTGATGGTCTATAACGATATGTCTTTTAAAGCTCCTGTCTTTAAGGCCTGCCCTGTCAGGCTCGTTGCAATCAACGAGCAGAAGTGAGTAATCAACGGTATTAATCCCTTCAATCTTACTCTGCACAACGCCGCTTGAGGGCAGAAATTCGTAAAGATAGGGAATTCCGTCAACATTAAAGGCAAATACATCCTTGCCCATCTTCTTCAGGGCAAGATAAAGGGCAATGGTTGTGCCCAGGGCATCACCTTCAGGGTTGATATGGGAGGCAATGAAAAATCTGTTTTCCCTTCTCAGGGTATCAAGAAGTATTTCCGGTACCTGCACTAACTCTTTTCCTCTTTGATTTTTCTGAGAATGCTATCTATCCTCTCCCCATACTCTATTGATTCATCCTCCAGGAACTCCAGACGGGGAAGCTTTTTAATTCTTACCCTTTTACCAACCTCAGCCCTTATAAAACCGCTTGCAGAATTAAGAACCATCAGGGTTTCCTCGGTCTTTTCCTTCTTTAACACACTGATATAAACCCTTGCAATGCTCAGGTCATCGGAGACCTTAACAGCGGTCACAGTAACAAAGCCTACTCTCGGGTCTTTAACCCTGTTAAGTACAATATCGGCAATCTCCTCTCTTAAAAGGTCTCCAACCCTCTTTGATCTTTTATAGGGATGCATCTGTTCTCCTTAAAGGATCTCAAAGTCAGCCCGTATCAATTCAACCGAGCCATTTGAAAGGATGGTGTTTTTAACACTTTCAAAGGTGCTGTGAAGGTGGGAAGTATCAGTACTAACGCAGGCAATGGTAAGGGTGGTCTTCTGCCAGAGATTATTAGGGTGTTCGCCCACTGATACATTGAACTTTTTCAGCTTGTCCTTGATTGACCTTATTGCAAAACGCTTTGTCTTGAGAGAGTTTGACTCTGGCAAGAACAGCTCTACTGTAAGAAGCCCTACAATCATGTTAAGCCTGCTAATCAGACACCCAGCTTCTGGGCAACCTTTTCAATCACGAAGTTTTCTAAGATATCTCCCACCTTAATGTCGTTAAAGTTCTCAATCAGGATACCACACTCATATCCTGCCTGAACCTCTCGGACATCCTCTTTAAACCTCTTCAGCGATGCTATCTTTCCCTCGTATATCACTATGTTGTCCCTTATCACCCTGATGCCATCACTCGCCCTCTGTATCACTCCTTCAAGCACATAACAGCCAGCTATAGTGCCCAGCCTTGAAACTGGAAAGGTCGCCCTGACCTCTGCCCTTCCAATAACCTTTTCAACCAGCTCTGGCTCAAGAAGCCCCTCAAGGGCCTTCTTCACATCCTCTATTGCCTCATAGATGACCCTGTAAAGCCTTATATCAATGCCTTCCCTTTCAGCTGCCTGTGATGCCTTTGGTTCAGGGCGCACATTAAAGCCGATGATTATGGCATTTGATGCAGCAGCAAGCATTACATCAGATTCATTTATACCACCCACACCTGTATGAATAACCTTTACCTGAACCTCGGGATGTTTTATCTTCTCAAGGGCGCCCTTCATGGCCTCCACTGAACCCTGCACATCACCCTTTATAATCACATTGAGCATCTTGATCTCGCCTTCCTGGATCTGCCTGTATATGTCGTCAAGTCTTACCTTCTTCTGTCGGGCAAGCTCAGCAAGTCTTGCCTTATGTTGTCTGGCATGGGCAATCTCCTTTGCCCTTCTTTCATTTTCAACAACCACAAAGTGGTCTCCTGCCTGGGGCACCTCTTCAAAGCCGATAACCTCAATGGGTGTTGAGGGTGTCGCTTCCTTAATTCTTTTTCCATGCTCGTCAATCAGAGCACGCACCTTTCCATAGGTAAGCTCGGTCACAAAGGGGTCGCCAACCCGCAGGGTTCCATTCTGCACTAAAACAGTAGCCACAGGACCTCTTCCCCTGTCAAGCCTTGACTCTATAATCACACCCCTTGCAGGCCTGTTCGGATTAGCCTTAAGCTCCATTATCTCTGCCTGCAGGATTATCATCTCAAGGAGGTCATCTATTCCTATATGCTTTTTGGCAGATATATCAACAAAGATGTTTTTACCGCCCCACTCCTCAGGAATTATATCGTGCTCTGCAAGTTCGTTTCTCACCTTCTGGGGGTTTGCCTCGGGCTTGTCTATCTTGTTAACCGCAACAATTATCGGAACACCTGCTGCCTTTGCGTGGTTTATTGCCTCCACAGTCTGGGGCATTACGCCATCATCAGCAGCAACCACCAATACCACTATGTCTGTAACCTGTGCTCCCCTTGCCCTCATGGTAGTGAAGGCCTCGTGGCCAGGTGTGTCAAGAAATACTATCTCCTTTCCTTTAACAGAAACTTTGTATGCACCGATATGCTGGGTTATTCCTCCAGCCTCTGTCTCTATTACCCTGGTCTGCCTTATTGCATCAAGCAAAGAGGTCTTTCCATGGTCAACATGACCCATTACAGTAACCACTGGTGCTCTGGGTTTGAGGTCCTCGGGTCTGTCTTCAACTTCCTGTATCTCAAGGGAATCCTCCTCTCTGGAAGCTGCCTCAACCTTGATTCCATAGCTGTCCGCCACCAATATGGCTGCATCCATGTCCACAGGTTGATTTATATTGACCAGCGCACCAAGCTCCATAAATTTCTTAATTATATCTGTTACCTTTACACCTATCAATTCGGCAAATTCCTTAACGGTTGTACCCTCTGTTATCTTTACAGCCTTTTTCCTTGGAACCGCAGTAGAGGCCTGTTTAACCTCTTCCTTCTTCTCCTCTCTCTTACCCTTACCTTTCTTTTTATGGGACTTAAAATCAACCCTTTTTGGCTCAATCTTTCTTATGCTCTGGAAGGCCCTCTGCAGGCTCTTTGATTTCAGTTTTTCTACCTTCTGTCCACTCAGGTCCTTTTTAAAACGGTCAGGCAGTGTTATATCCTCATCCTCAATATCCTCTGCCTTGATGAACTGCTCGGCCTGTTTTTTTGCCTCTTCTACTGGTTTTTCTGGTATTCTGGGCTTTTCCCTCTTTTCCTTTTTCTCCACTGCCTGGGCAGGCTCTTTGATTTTTTTCTCTTTCTTCTCCTTCTCGGGCTTTTTAAATATTTCCTTGATTTTCTCTATTAATTCGCCCTCAATGTTTGATGCGGGCTTTTTACCGGTAATGCCCATCTTTTCAAGTTCCCTGATTATGTCCTTGTTGGGAACATTGATTTCCTTGGAAAGCTCACGGATTCTCATTTTTAACATAATCTGTATAATCTCCTTTTGATACTTGGGTCTTGTCTTGTTTGTCTTAAAATGTTATCATAATTAGCCGGTTTTGTTCAAACATAGCCTAATTCTGAACAGTGTATTGTACAGCTTGAAAGATAACTAACATCAGGAGGACAAAGATGGCAGAATGTTATGTATGCGGTAAAAAGAAGGTCTCAGGCAATAATGTTAGCCACTCCCACAAAAAGACTAAAAGGGTGTTTAAACCAAATCTTCAAAGAATAAGGGTGCAGACCGAAAATGGGCCAAGACGCAAGTATGTTTGTACCCGTTGCATCCGTTCAGGAGCAGTAAAAAAGGCGATATGAAATCACTTCAGTCAGACCTTGAAGCAATCTTCAAAGAGCTTGGTCTGGCTGAAGAACTAAAGCTTATCAGGCTTAGAAAGGATTTAAACCGTCTATTTTCTCAGCCCCTTGCAAGCCACATCTATCCAGCTAAACTCAAAAAGGGAGAATTAACCCTTATTGTTGATTCAACCGAGTGGCTCCATCAGATAAGGCTTTATCAGCAACAACTCTTAGGCAGATTAACCTCCTACGGGGTAAAAACGATCAGATTTAGATTGGGAAGGGTTTCCCCACCAAAGGCTCCAGCAGCTAAAAAGACCCCAGAGGAAAGGTCTGCTCTGCCACCCCTCCCTGAAGAGCTTAAGAAAGAGATAAAGGACAGGATAGGGGACCCTGAACTTCAGAAGTTAATTGAAACAACCATCAGGAAGTCCCTGAGGAAGGGAAGATAGCCCCTCCTCAGGCTGACTCAACCGTCTTTTCGTAGATAAGTATTGGTCTTTCCTTACGGGTGAGAACCTCTTCGTTTACAATGCACTCTCTGACATTCTTCTTTGAAGGCACCTCATACATAATATCAAGCATCACCTCTTCCATAATTGCCCTCAAACCCCTTGCACCTGTCTTACGCTCAATGGCCTTTCTTGCAATTGCCCTCAAAGCACCATCGGTAAATCTGAGCTTAACACCTTCAAGTTCAAGGAGTTTTTCATACTGTTTTGTAATGGCATTTTTGGGCTCAACGAGGATCTTAATAAGCTGGTCTTCGGTGAGCTCATCAAGGGTTGCCACCACAGGAAGTCTTCCAACAAACTCGGGTATCATACCGTATTTTATAAGGTCTTCAGGCTCAACAAGGCTTAATACATTTCCTATGTTATCTCTGTTAGTAATCTCAGCTCCAAAACCAACCACCCTCTTACCAGTTCTTCTCTTAATAATCTCTTCAAGCCCTACAAAGGCACCTCCACAGATGAAGAGTATGTCCTTTGTATCAATCTGAATGTACTCCTGCTGAGGGTGCTTTCTGCCACCCTGGGGCGGAACATTTGCTACAGTGCCTTCTATTATCTTTAAAAGAGCCTGCTGAACTCCTTCACCTGAGACATCCCTTGTTATAGAGGGGCTATCAGCCTTTCTGCTAATCTTGTCAATCTCGTCAATGTAGATAATACCCCTCTGAGCCCTTTCAACATCAAAGTTTGCTGCCTGCAGCAGCTTCAGGATTATGTTTTCCACATCCTCACCAACATAACCTGCCTCGGTAAGGGTTGTTGCATCGGCAATACAGAAGGGCACATCAAGGACCCTTGCAAGGGTCTGGGCAAGCAGGGTCTTTCCAGTGCCGGTTGGACCTATCAGGAGTATATTGCTCTTTTGTATCTCCACATCGGATTTTAGAGAGCTGTAAATCCTTTTGTAATGATTATGAACTGCAACTGAAAGTATCTTTTTTGCCCTTTCCTGACCAACCACATAGTCATTAAGGGCAGCATGAATCTCCTGAGGGGTTGGAAGTTCGGGTGTCCCCTTTCCTGCTTTTACCTCTGCAGCCTCTTCCTCAGTCAAAATCTCGTTACAGAGCTCCACACACTCATTGCATATATAAACTGAGGGGCCAGCAATCAATTTATGTACCTCTTCCTGGGTCTTACCACAGAAAGAGCAATGAAGTTTATTCTCGGTCTTTCTTGCCATTAGCTATCTCCTCCAGCAGGGGATTTCTTGATACTATAGATTACATCATCAACAATCCCGTAATCTTTAGCCTCCTCTGCGGACATGAAAAAGTCTCTCTCCGTATCCGCCTGTATCTTTTCAAAGCTCTGTCCTGTGTGGTTAGAAAGTATCCTGTTCAGTGTTTCCTTCAGTTTTAGTATCTCCCTTGCATGGATCTCAATGTCGGTTGCCTGTCCCTGAAAGCCACCCATGGGCTGATGTATCATTATCCTTGAATGGGGCAGCGCATAGCGTTTACCCTTTGTTCCAGCAGCAAGCAGCAATGCACCCATGCTGGCAGCCTGTCCAAGGCAGTAGGTGGCTATATCGGGCTTTACATACTGCATGGTGTCATAAATGGCAAGCCCGGAGGATACAATTCCACCAGGGGAGTTTATATACACATGGATATCCTTTTCAGGGTCTTCGGTCTGCAGAAATAGAAGCTGGGCTATTACCGTGTTTGCCACATGGTCATCAATGGGGGTTCCTATAAAGATTATACGGTCCTTAAGCAGCCTTGAGTATATATCATAGGCCCTTTCTGTTCTTCCTGTTTGCTCTATTACAATTGGTATTATGCTACTCATCTGTCTTCTCTCCTTCCTCAGGATTATCAGATTTTTTCACCCTTTTTGTCTTTTCAAAGATAAAGTCAAGGGTCTTTTCCCTTATTAGATTCTGTCTGAACATATACATTGCCTCTTCATTGGGAAGGTAGAGTTTCATAAAGTGCTCAGGTGTAATGTACATGCTGTTTGAAAGTTCGGCAATCTTCTGTTTTACCTCATCATTGGTGATATCAATTCCCTGCTTCTCAGCAATGGTGTCAAGAAGCATATTGAGCTTTACCGTTTTCTCTGCCCTTTCCTTAAGCTTTTCTCTTAATTCCTCCTCATCAGCCTGGGGGTCTTTCTGCTTTTCTCCCCTTACCAGCATATCAAGCTCTTCCTTAAAAAGACCCTCGGGCACATCAATCTGGTGTGAGGCTACCAGCTTGTCAATCAATTCGCCCTTCTGTTTGTTCTCCAGTAACTCCCTCTTTGCCTTCTCAATACTCTCCCTGACAGCCTCGCGGAGCTTTTCTACATCTTCGTATCCCAGGTCTTTGGCAAAATCATCATCTATGGTGGCAAGTTTAAGCCTCTTAACCTCTTTAATGGTGCCCTTAAGGGTCAGTCGTTTGCCAGCAAAGTTCTTGTTGGCAAAGTCTTCAGGAAAGTCAGCGGTTACCTCAAAATCATCACCCTTTTTCTTTCCCTTAAGTGCCAGAGAGATGTCCTCAGGAAGTATCTCACTGCCAACCTTTATAAACTGGTTCTCCACCTTCTTTTCCTCTTCAACCACCTCATAATCAACCATCACAAGGTCGTCATTTTCAATCTCCCCTTCCACTGGTTCGTAAGAGGATTTCTCCAGCTTGAGCCTCTCCAGCGTATCCTCCACATCCTGGTCGGTAACAACGATTTCCTCCTCTGTCACCTCAATGCCTTCATAATTCAGCTCCTCTATCTTGGGCCTGATTTCAACTGTAAAGGTCATCCTGAAGGGCTCACGCCTCTTAAAGTCGTAATTTTCAAATACAGGTGGTGACACTGGCACCACATTGGCTTCCTTTATTGCCTTAAGATAGTACTCGGGTATAATTTTCTCCAGCACATCACTTTCAACCTCTTTACCATACCTTTTCTCAAGAAGTGAAAGGGGTGCCTTACCCGGTCTGAAGCCAGGTATCCTTGCATTCCTTCCTATGTTTCTCAGCGCATCGGTTATCCGTTTTTCCAGCACATCAGCGGGAACCTCCACGGTAAACCGTTTCTTTGTAGAATTGATGTCTTCCACTGTCTTCTGCATTTGTCCTCCTGGTTTACAAATAGGTTTTATTTAGAAAAAGGTAATTGAAGTTTAACTAATACCTCTCTTTTCTCTCAGAGCCTGTTCAACAGGCTCTAACTTATTAAATTTCAATAATATTTTCCATATTCAAAAATTCCTTTGCCTAACTTTGAGGGACTCCGTCCCTCAAACTCCCTATATATTTATTTAAATTTTAATTCATTATTGGGGTTTCAAAGGGGCTGAGCCCCTTTGAGTAAACAACGAAAATCTACTATTTTCGGGGGTCTGGTGGCGAAGCCCCCAGAGTAAAGTCCTCATATTTCTTGAACAGCCTCATCTCTCTTAGATCAAATCTCTATCTTTTAATTTAAAAGTATAGGTAGGTATTTGTCAATTTTGATTGCTGACTTTGATAGAATATTATTACCATGATTATAGGGCTTAACGAGAATGTAAATTATAAGGGGCTTGTCTTCCATATTCAGACCGAGGACAGAGGAGCCTCAAAGCCTGTGGTGGTTAGCACCCTCTTTTATCAAGGCATGATTATACTGGAGGAGCGAGAGGATTATTCCGAACTATTTTCAGCTGACAATAGAGAAGAAAAAATAAAGGCCCTAAAGGATGAGCTACACCAGAGGGTGAAGGACAACCTGCTTAAGGGTCGCTATGACCTGCGTATAAAGGAGTATCTCAAGAGCATAAAAAAACAAAAAGGGCAAAGACCTTCAGAGCAGGATGGCAAATTAAAAAATTTCCTCACAGAAACCATAGTTCCATCACTTTCAGAATCTCTCGGCATAGAATTAAAGAAGGAAGAACTCCTGGAGATTATAGACAGGATACCATCAATCAACAAACAATCCGAAAAGGAAAGATTCCTTCAGCTCTGCTCAATGGTTTACAGCAAGATAAGTAACAGGTGTTCAAGGGAGGACTTTAAGGGTCTTGTAAAAACCTGGCTAACGCCAGCCAGAAAGCCCGCTTCACTTCATGAGCACAGAGACAGTTTCAGAACGCACCTTGAAAGGATTGTTCTTAAAGACCTTGAAGATGCAATAGGCTCAAGCCTATCCAGGGCACTTATTGACAAGGTCATGGAGGAGCTACATCCGATGTTTTTCCAGAAACCTGAGGCCTTTGAAATAGTAATTAAAAGAATCATTAACTCTGGAATAGTTCAAAAAAAGACCTCCAACCAGTGGCAACGGTCAGCAGAGGAGAGCTGGCGACAGAGACACAGAAACATCCTTCTTGCCGAGGATAAAAGTGCCTGAACGGATACTTATTGTTAAACCGAGCTCCCTTGGTGACATCATTCACACCCTTCCGCTTCTGGGTCTGCTTAAGAAATACAGACCTGAATCAGAAATAGACTGGGTTGTTTCCAGGGGCTTTGAGGGCCTTTTACAGGGTCACCCCCTGTTAGGCAACTGCATTCTGATTGATAAAGACAACTGGAAGAGACCTGAAAGGTCATTAAAAACCCTTTCTGAATTTATCAGGCTTTTTAGATTACTCAGGGAACGACGCTATGATGTATGTATTGACGCACAGGGCCTTTTACGCAGTGGCCTTATTACCCTCTTTTCAGGGGCAAAGAAAAAAATAGGTTTCAGTGATGCAAGGGAA
Organism: uncultured Nitrospirota bacterium; assembly: GCA_964539375.1. Lineage (GTDB taxonomy): Bacteria > Nitrospirota > Thermodesulfovibrionia > Thermodesulfovibrionales > JdFR-85 > JAADIE01. Next base: position 28,263 of record CAZIIE010000005.1, read on the forward strand.
GGCGCCCATCTTTTTTACAACACAAAGGTTCAGGGTGGAAGGAACATCCATGCAGTTAACAGATATTTAAAGCTTCTCACCCCCCTTGGGATTTATCCTGAAGAGATTTATTTTCCTCTAAACCACATAGTTGAAAAAAGGCCAGTGGATGGGCCCTACTACATTGTTATACCTGGAGCAAGATGGCAAACAAAGCTCTGGCCTTCGGAGTACTATGCACAACTAATAAGGCTCCTTTCCCATAAAGCCCCCTTTTCTGAGATGAAACCGATACTGGTCGGTGCTACTTCCGATAAGCAAAGGGCTCAGAAAATTAATCAACTGTCGGGCGGAGAAGCTTTTGACCTAACCGGCAAAACAGACCTCAAGGAGTTGTGTTCAATTATAAAGGGGGCATCCTTTGTGATTACCAATGATTCGGGCCCGATGCACATTGCTGCCGCACTGAATATAAAGGTGTTTGCAATCTTTGGCCCCACAAGTCCTGCCCTAACAGGCCCCTATGGTTCAAACAATGTTGTTCTCACGGCAGGTATTTCCTGTCAGCCCTGTTTCAAAAGAAGCTGTAAGGATTTGAAATGTATGTATGAGCTTCTGCCTGAAAGGGTCTTTGAAAGGATACTAACAGATTATATCTCTGAATAAAAACCCCACAGAAGGCTACAAATCCTCTCCAAGGCGATGTATCTTCATAAGGTCGGTCTTTCCCTTTTTACCTAATATGGGTGTGCCTGAAAGGATGACCACTATGTCGCCCCTTTTTGCGATGCCATTTTCTGCCAATGCCCTATCAACAGCCTTTATCATTTGGTCGGTGTTTTCAAGACTGTCCAGAAGAAAGGGTCTCACTCCCCAGTAAAGGGACATCTTCCTCAATACCCTTTCATCAGGAGTAAAGGCAACCACAGGCACACAGGGTTTACACTTTGAGGCAAGCAGGGCTGTGTATCCTGACCTTGTAAAGGCCACTATGCATTTTGCCCTGAGGTCTTCAGCAGCCCTCATGGCAGCATCTGCCACTGCGTAGCTGATCTTACTCTCAGGTCTCACCTTCTGTATCTGAAGGTGGGATGTTAGCCCTGCACCGATAAGGCTCTTTTCCGTAACCCTTATAATCCTCTTCATCATTTTTACTGCCTGAGCAGGATAAAGACCTGTGGAGGTCTCTGCTGAAAGCATAAGGGCATCGGCACCATCAAGCACAGCGTTTGCAACATCTGTAGCCTCAGCCCTTGTTGGCCTTGTATGTTCCCTCATTGACTCAAGCATCTGGGTGGCAATTATAACCACCTTGCCTGCCTCATTGGCCTTTCTCACCAGCTCTTTCTGAATAACAGGCACCTCCTCGGTGGGCATCTCCACTCCCAGGTCCCCCCTTGCAACCATAATCCCGTCTGAAACAGCGATTATCCTGTCTATATCATTGAGTGCCTCAGGCCTCTCAATCTTTGCAATCAGTGAGACATCGTAACCCCTTGCCTTTATCCACTTCCTTATCTGCTCTATCTCCTTTGCTCTCATCACAAAGCTCACGGCCACATAATCCACCCCAAGGGAGAGGCCAAACTCAAGATCATCTCTGTCCTTGTCAGTAAAGGGCTTCATGGATATCTTTGACTCGGGTAGATTTACTCCCTTTTTGCTCCTCAGTAGCCCTCCCTCCTTTACTGCTGTCTCAATAAAGTCCCTGCCCTTTTTAACCACCCTGAGCACAATAAGCCCATCGTCTATCAGTATCCTCTGGCCAGCCTTCACATCCCTTAAAAGGGCCGGGTAGGATATAAATATCTCCCTTTCTGTGCTAATTCCTTCACCCTGTCTTATCCGAATCCTCTGGCCCCTTTTAAGCTTGATAGCGCCCTTATCCACCTCGGTTATCCTTATTTTAATACCCTGCAGGTCCTGTAACAGACAGACAGGTCTGTCAAGTTTATCAGCCGTTGTCTTTACACTGTGGAACATCTCCTTATGAACCTGATGGCTTCCGTGGGAGAAGTTTAACCTTGCAGCGTTCATCCCCTCTTTAATCATTGCCCTCTGCACCCTTTCAGAGGCTGAGGCAGGCCCTACTGTGCAGACTATCTTGGCAAAGCTAAATCCCTTCATTTCCTTTACCCCCTTTGGTGTCTTTTCCCTCCTTAAGCCATTCCTTCTCAAGAATTATATCTCCGTCAGGGCTTTGTCTAATCCTGCTATGGTAGTAGCAATTGCTCTTTTCTCTGTGGTCTGATCTGTAATGGGCACCTATGCTACAGCACCTCTGATAGGCAGCCTCTGTAATAAGCCTACCAGTGTTAATCATGTTCTTCAGTTCGTTTTCCTCTCTTGTGGAGTAATTCCCCTCAACCCTTGAGGAGAGCTCTTCAATGGCCTTTCTTGCAATGCTGAGAGACTCCTCACACCTTATAATCCCTACCTTTTCCCACATAATTCTTCTTATCTGGGTTCTACACTTTTGAAGTTCCTCAATCCTGCTGTAACTTCTGGCATTGCTGAGCTCAATGGCCTTTCTTAACTGTTTGTCTTCAAGGGCCTCTTCAAGGGCTGTTTTACCCGCCCTTGCTCCATAGACAAGTCCCTCAAGGAGACTGTTACTGGCAAGTCTGTTTGCACCGTGCACGCCTGTGCAGGCCACCTCACCAGCAGCAAAGAGCCCTTCCATGCTGGTTCTGCCCGAGGTGTCGGTCTTTATTCCACCCATCGCATAATGAGCGGCAGGTGAGACAGGTA
>CAZIIE010000006.1:0-30296 GCA_964539375.1 uncultured Nitrospirota bacterium
GAGCAACATAAAGGACATACTCAGTTCCATTTACGAGGCTGATTACTGGACCGTTCCCGCAGTAGAAGAGGAGGCAGCAGAATACACATCCTTTGATGAGGAGGAGCTCAAAAGACTTGAAGAGCAGATGAAACAGGCTGCAAAGGAGCTTGACTTTGAAAGGGCTGCCCAGCTCAGAGACAGGATAAAGAGAATAAAAGAACGGATATTAGAGCTTGGCCAGAAGTAACCCCTGCTCCTTCATCTGCTCGGTCAACACCTCTCTCATCAGGGCACAGGCCTGAATCACCTTAGGATTGGCAATGCTGTAGTAGATGTTTACTCCCTCCCGTCTTGACTTCAGAATCCCCCTGTTTTTTAGAATGGAGAGGTGCTGAGATACATTGGCCTTGGGGATTCCAAGGATGTTCACAAGTTCGGTAACGGTCTTTTCGCCTTCCTTGAGCACATGGATAATTTCAAGACGTTTGGGATTTGTAAGGGTCTTGCATACCTCTGCCTGAAGTTCAAATATTCTTTTGTTTTCTTCACCCATGGCAGATATTTTATAATTTAACGCTGTTTTTGGTCAAACTCGGTAGTTTCCTCAGTCCCTCTGTCCTGAAATCCAGTATGGTCTCAATAAAGGGCCTGCTCTGAAGGGGGTTTTCTTCCATAAAGAACAGATGGGAGTTACAACCGCAGTCGGAGCTCCCAAATCCTTTTATCTCCGCCGTGGCAACAAGCCCAATAGAGCGGGCAAGCTGGCACTCCGTGGAAAGCGCCCCCCTGATGGGAAAGGAATGAACCCATTCTGACTCTTTGCGGAGATAATCTATATGCCAGTGCAGGCCCTTCCTGAGCCTTTTATGCCTTTGAATCCTGCTGGTAAGCCCTGTCTTTGCAGAGCCAACATAAACATAATGGCCTGCCCTGAAGTTTATCCTTCCGAGGGAGCCAACCTCTATGGTTCGGTCTTCGTTGAGTCTCAATACCACTGCATATATGCCCGAGTCACTTAACCCTGCCTTTATGTGTTCAATGCCGATATCCACGGTCTTTACAGGTTCTTTAATCTCCATATTCTCATCCCATCCAAGACAGACCGCCCTGAGGGTTAGCCCTTTTCTAAGTTCATAGAGGGTTTTTGAAAAGTCAGGGTCAGTGTGGTAGTCAGGCACGAATAGCTTTATTTCAGGATCCTGAATCACAAAGAGCACAGCACCCTTTCCTGAAGCAGCAAGCTCTACAAGATGCCTTTTGCCTCTTTCGGTAGGGGCATCAGGGAAGAGGGCAATCCCCCTGTGAAAGAGGGTGCAGGATTTTACCTCAAGCAAAAGCTCCCGCCTTCCATCATCAAGCAGAAAATCAAACCTGCTATTACCCCACTTGACCTCCTCCTTTTTTATCCTGTATTTTTCAAGCCCTGGTACCAGCCCTCTGTTTATAAGCCAGCGGGCAACCCTGTTTGTGTAATGGGTATGAAGCATCACCACCCTGTTGCCCCTTTTTGCACCGTAGACTGTAAAGGGGCAGGAAGAGCCCCTTTTAGCTGGTTCAAGATAAATCGGGGTGTCAGGGAGAAGGATTTCAAGTAATCTGCCGGGGTTGGGTAGATAGGCCCTCTGGATTTTGCCCTCTATAAGACATTCTATGACAAACCTGTTGAGTCTCCTTAAAAAGACCCCTTTGACAATCCTCAAAGATTACCTCTTTCTGATGAACTCACCGCTTTTTCCACCTCTTTTTTCCAGTAACATCACATCGGTTATGGTCATCTCACGGTCAACAGCCTTGCACATATCGTAAATGGTAAGGGCTGAAACACTCACAGCAGTAAGTGCCTCCATCTCAACACCTGTCTGACCGATGGTCTTGACCCTGGCGGTAATGGTTACAAGGCTTTCCTCCCTATTGGCTGAAAAATCCACATCAACCTTTGTGATACTGAGGGGATGACAGAGGGGAATAAGCTCGGAGGTCCTTTTAGCTGCCATTATTCCTGCAATACGGGCCACCTGAAAGACCTCTCCCTTTGCCACCCTGCCCTGAAGAATAAGCTGAAGAGTCTCGGGTTTCATCCTGACAGTGGCGGTGGCAATAGCCTCCCGAGCGGTGGGCGGCTTTTCTGATACATCAACCATGCTGGCCTTGCCCTTTTCATCAATATGGGTGAGCTTTGACATGGCAACTCCTTTCTAATGTGTTGAAACTATAAAGGTACAATATTTATAATATCATAGATAAAAGCCGAAGTGGTGGAATTGGTAGACACGCAAGATTCAGGATCTTGTGGGGGCAACCCCGTGGGGGTTCGAATCCCCCCTTCGGCACCATCCAGAGGATGTCCATTCTAAATAGACCATCAATCCAGTCTTTTAAAGGCTGCCTGACAGGACTTGCCCTTGGTGATGCCCTTGGTGCACCCTTTGAGGGCCTTCCACCAGGTAATTACAGGCCTGACTGTCGCAGCCCTCTCATCTACACTGATGACACCGAGATGATGATTAATCTTGCAAGGGCATTGACAGAGGTAGAAGAGCCATCAACAGCCACTATTGCCAGGTACTTTGCTGAGGGTTTAAATCCTGAGAGGGGTTATGGTGAGGGTGCCCTGAGGGTGCTCGGACTTGTCAGAGAGGGGATGGCTGTAGAGAGGGCTGTCAGGGCTGTGTTTCCAGAGGGTTCCTATGGAAATGGTGCTGCAATGAGGGTTGCACCGGTTGGGCTTCTGTACTGGCAGGATGAGGAGAGGATAAAGGAGATGGTGGAGAGGTCTGCCCATGCTACCCATGTTCACCCCCTTGCTGTGGAGGGTGCCATGATGATTGCCCTTTCCATTGGTTATATCCTCCGAGGGGGAGAAAGAACAGGGCTGATTGAATACCTGCTCGGGAGGGCAGAGACAGAGGAGTTCAGGGGCTCACTTAGAAAGTGCCTGTCAGCAGTGTTGAAAGGGATTGATGAAGGCTGGGTCGTTAAGGAGCTTGGTAACTCGGTGGCTGCTCACCGCTCTGTGCCTGCTGCAGTTTATTCCTTTGTAATGCTGGGCGATGACTTTATGGGGCTTGTGAGGTTTTGTGTCAGCCTTGGCGGTGATACAGACACTATCTCAGCCATGGCAGGAGCCCTTTCAGGTGCTCTGCTTGGTATGGAGGGTCTTCCAGTGGATTGTATCAGAAGGCTTGAGCACCAGGCTCTGATAGAGAGCCTTGCAGAGAGGCTCTATGATAAGGCTACTGGTTAAGAAGCTCCATCATCTGAAGGGCATTCTTTACAGCAGAGGCACCGTGACAGTTGTTAAACATAACGAAGGTCTTTCGGGTTTTTTCGGCGAGCTTTCTGATGGAGGGTAAAAGCTCCCTTAATTCCTTTTCAGAGTAGAGATAATCATACCTCAGGGATGTCGCAATCCCGCGCTTTAGCCAGTTTTCCCTGTTTCTTCCATGAAGCCTTATGTAGGCTGTCTCTGTGGTTGCCTCGGGTATGTAGGGTATGGTGTCAAGGGTTCCGTACTGGGGCTCATCGGCTGTAACATAGGTGATGCCCTCCCTACTGAGGATGCTGAAAAGGTCTTTTCGGTTTTTCTCCAGGAGCCAGCTTCCGTGACGGAACTCAACAGCCATGTCAAAGCCTGACATGAGCTCACGGGTTTTGAGTATCTCCTCCAGTGATTTTTTTGAATAGCGAAACCAGGGCGGAAACTGAAACACAATCAGACCCAGTTTCCCCCTTTCTTTCAGTGGTATCAGGCTATCCTTAAACCTTCTGAAGAGTTCCTCTATTAGGGCCCTGTCCTTGAGATAGAGCCGCTCTTTTTCAAGCGCCTCCTTTGGTAACTCCCCTTTTAAGTCTGAGGGAAGGGTCTTTGGTGAGATACCATGGCCAGTAAGGGCACCATAGGCCTTAATGTGAAAGATAAAACCCTCTGGAGTGCGGACACTCCAGAGGAATACGGTATTCTTTAAAGGTATGGCATAATAGGTGGAATCAACCTCAACGGTGGAGAACCGCTCGGCGTAGTATCTGAGCCTTTCCTCAGCTGTCCTGATATTTGATGGATAAAACTCTCTGCTTTCTATCAGGCTCTTTTCTGCCCAGGAACAGGTTCCTACAAGGACATCACCCACTAATACTTGCTGACCCTCAGGTTGGTTATAAGCAGGTAGCGGCCCTTTTCAATGTCGCCAACCTGACGTATGGTGATGCCGTCGTCGTTAGCAGAAAACCATAGTGAATCAGCCTCGGTAGAATAGACCCTGCTGCCATCCACAAAGATGCGAACCTTTCCATCCTTTTTCTGAAAGGCTATATGGTGGATACTCTTGGTTGAAGTCTCTCCGACCTTCTGGTCGTTTCGTGGATAAAAGAGGAAGAAAACCCTGTTGTTGTCAGTGTAGGGGCTGTGAAGAAAGAGGGCTGGGCCCTCATGGGAAAGACCGATGGCTAACTCGGCATGGGGTGCGTTGTCAGTGCTGTAGGCATCAAACTCTATGGCAAAGTCACCGCTCAGGTCAAGCCTCTTTTTTATAACCGATTCAGGTGTGGAGTTAACTATCCATTTTTTACTGGCAAAGCCAACGCACTCAACAGCTCCCTTTGTGATATCCACCGTGGTGGGTGATTCAGAGCAGCCCGAGAAGTCTTCCTCAAAGATTACGCTGCTTCCTGGCCTGAATGTGGCAGAGGGTCTTTGAAGTCCCCCGGTTATCTGCTGGCCTGGCCTTTCAAGCCCTGCTGGCTGGGAAGGTGCGACCTCCTCACCTGATGCTGAGTATCTAAAGTAACTGGGAGGGGTCTGGCTTGCAATGTAATTGGTGGCATTTTCCAGCATCACCCTAATCGCCTTTTCCATCGGGGTGTTTTTGTAAACACCCAGAGCACCCACCAGAAGGCCTGCGCTTCCGAAGCCACCGCCAAGACCACCTATTGAGAAGGAGGAAGCCTTACCTTCAACAGTGGTGGTGTTTATTATGCGGCGGGTCCTCACATCCACTATCCTGAGGTCCATGGCAATGTAAGCGTCGTTCTTTTTAAGACCAAGACCTCCAAGGAAGCCCCTTGTTAGACCGCCAAGACCACCACCAACACCAGAGGCATGGGGCTCAAAGGCGGTGATTGCACCAAGTATGATTATGTCAGCAGACTCCCAGCCACCTGCTTTGGGTGCCTGGTCCTGTCTTACATAGCCTGACTGACCAAGGTCTATCTCCTGCCTTATCTCCTCAAGCTCTTCCTTACTGCCAAGCACTATGAACTTGTTGGTCTGAAAGAGACTGCTGATAAGCATGTCCCTGATACCATCACCGATTGCGCCTGAACATTTGGCAGCCTTACACCTGATGCGGGCAACGGTTATCCTCGCCTTAGGGCCTGAATAGCTCGCAACCTGTTGCATTGAAGGTGCTGTGGGAGAGGTCTTCACAGCTGTTGTGGTTTCAACACAGGAGTAAACAAAAAACAGAACTATAATAATTGGTAAATACAGTGCAACCCTTTTTGACATAACAGACCTCCTACCATATATCTATGATTTCATCAATGGTAACAACCCGAAGCCTTAAGGCATTCTGAGGGGTTTCCTTGCCAGGTCTTTCAAAGACAATGGATTTGATTTTGGGAAAAAAGATGCTCTTTTTCCCTGAGACCCTGTCATCGTAAATGAGCCTTATCCCCTGAAGCCTTCCCTCCCTGTCAACAACCATATCAAGCCTGTCAATGTTTTTAATCAGCTTGCCACCAAACTCGCTGAACACAAGTTTGTTGTCCACGACAAGGGGAAGCCTGATATTACCCCTGAGATAAAGGGTAATCTGTTTTGCATGGACAGTGGTTTCTTTCAGGACCTCTGCCTTTACAGAAAGGGACAGGAGGAGAAATATTATTATGAACAGGGATGTCTTCTTTTTCATATGCTGATTATATAACAAAAAAGCCTATCCTTTCAATTGGATATGATAAAATATTCAGGACTGGATGGTCAGCATTAATACTGTATAGCATCATAAAAAGAAAGGAGAGAGAAATTGATTGGTTTTGTTGGGCTTGGAAATCTTGGAAGGGCTATCGCAAACAGGCTTATCTCAAAGGGACACAGGCTCCTTGTCTGGAACCGGACAAGGCAGAAGGCAGAGGGACTGGATGCCAGGATTGCCTCTTCATTAAAGGAGGTTGTCAGTGAGGCTGAGGTGGTCTTTCTCTGCCTCTTTGACAGCAGGGCGGTGAAGGCTGTGTTAACAGCAGAGGAGGGGCTCCTTTCAGAAGATGTGAAGGATAAGGTTATAATAGACCTCAGCACCAACCACTTCAGGGATGTCCTTAATTTTTACAGGCTCTGTGAGGAAAGGGGTGCCCACTATCTTGAATCACCGGTTCTTGGAAGCGTGGTTCCTGCCTCCCAGGGTGCCCTGACCGTGCTAACAGGCGGTGAAAGGAAGGCCTACGAAAGGGTTAAGCCCCTACTTCAGGACATTGGAAGACATCTTTTCTATTTTGAAAAGCCCACTGTTGCCACCAAGATGAAGCTTATTAACAATCTGACCCTTGGCAGTTTTATGGCAACCCTTGCAGAAGCCATAGCCCTTGCCGAGGATGCAGGAATTGACCGTTCTGAAGCCATAGAGATACTTTCTGTGGGTGGTGGAAACTCCCTTGTGCTTAATGCAAAACGGGAAAAGCTCCTGAAGGAGGACTTTTCAACCCACTTCTCAAACGCTCTGATTTATAAGGACCTGCACTGTCTGCAGGACCTTGCCTTTGAGATGAAAAGGCCACTTTTTACTGCATCGGTCGTTAAGGAGCTTTTCGGAGAGACCTGTAAAGAGGGCTTTTCAGATGAGGACTTCTCATCAATTTACAAACTTTTCAAGAGGAAAGGATAGACCATGCTGATTGTTATGCACCATAATGCAACTGAGGAGGATGTCCAGAGGGTAAAGGAGACCATTGAGAGGCTTGGGTACAGGCCTGTGGCAATCCCTGGAGCTGAAAGGACTGCCATAGGTGTGATTGGTAATCAGGGCTGGGTTGATGATACCCCCTTTCAGGAGCTTGCTGGTATAAGGGAGATAATCCATGTCACCAAACCCTATAAGCTGGTTAGCCGTGATTTTCATCCTGAAGACACGGTGGTAAGCCCTGCTGAGGATGTGACAATAGGTTCAAAGGAATACTTTGCCATAATTGCAGGTCCCTGTGCTGTGGAAAGTACTGAGCAGATGCTGAAGGTTGCAAAGGCTCTCCGAGGCCTTGGTGTTAGACTTTTGCGAGGTGGTGCCTTCAAGCCAAGAACATCTCCCCACAGCTTTCAGGGGCTGAGAGAAGAGGGGCTGAGAATCCTTAAGGAGGTAAAGGACGAGACAGGTATGCTTGTGGTGACCGAGGTGATGAGCCCTGAGCATGTGGAGAAGGTCTCGGAGGTGGCGGACATCCTCCAGATCGGAGCAAGAAACATGCAGAACTATGACCTGTTGATTGAGGTTGGCAGGGCAGGAAGACCTGTTTTGCTGAAAAGAGGGCTTGCAGCCACTGTTGAGGAATGGCTTTCCTCGGCCGAGTATATCCTGATACAGGGAAACCCCGAGGTGATAATGTGCGAAAGGGGTATAAGAACCTATGAAAGGGCAACCCGTAACACAGCTGACCTTTCAGTAATTCCCCTGATTAAGGAGCTTTCCCACCTGCCAGTGATATTTGACCCAAGCCATGCAACTGGCCGTCGCTCTCTGGTAAGACCCATGGCACTTGCCTCGGTGATGGCAGGGGCTCATGGTGTTATGGTAGAGGTCCATCCTGAGCCTGACAGAGCCCTTTCAGATGCAGCCCAGAGCCTTGATATAGAGGAGTTTTCCAGCCTTTATAAAGACCTTGTAGCGCTTTTTGATTTCAAGCGGAAAGGCTCTCTTTAATCACCCTTTGGTCCATTATGACAGTCATAACAGCTCACTTTGTGTCCCTTTGAGAGGGTCTTTGAGCCGTCCTCTATTGAAAGGGTCCTGCTCTGCCACATTGCTGAGAGAAAGGTTCCCCTGTAATCTGAGCCATGACAGTCAGCACAATCCGATAGATTTGCCTTGGCATGTTTTTTATGCTCCTTAACCCAGGTCTGCCCCACGATATGCATTCCATGGGGACCTTTGTTTGAGGTGGAAGGTGGTGTTTCATGACAGGTGGCACAGTTTGACAGGGTGCCTTTATAGCCCTGCAGATGCTGGCTCTGGAGGTTATCATTATAATGGGTGCTTGGATATATGGCATGGGTGGAGCCGTGGCAGGCCTCGCACTGGAGCCCTCCGTGGCCCTTACTGAACCGGTAAAGGGAAAGCCCTGTTAGAGGAGTATTCCTATTGGTTGCAAACCTTGATGAGTAGACTGTCCTCAGGGTGTTACCCGATGAAAAAACCGACTTATACCGGGTAAAGTCACCCTTAGGGCCTGTTCTGTTGTGGCAGTACTGACAGGCTGGCATATCAAGCCAGCCCTGCCGGTTTGGGTCTGCCACAGTGGACATATCACCGTGGCAGTCCTGACACTCTATGTTGTTACCACCCATTGCTCCACGAAGGCATCGGGTCTTAGAGCCTGGATGACAGCGGTAGCAGGCTGTCCTGTCATTAATGCTATCAAGGGTCTTTCCAGTGTCTGGGTCTTTCACCGAGGAGTGGCGTTTATGGATTGCCCTCGTAAGGGAAGGAACCCCTTTGGCTCCCTTGGTCTGCAGGGCATTTGAGCTGTGACAGTCTGCACAGAGAATGGGCTGGCCATAGCTGTCAACCGTATCAAAGAGGTTTTTACCCTGGTATTTACTGCCCATTGAAGTAGAGGCTATGGCGTCAGGGTTTTTTTCATCATGAAGCCTGAGTATATTGAGCTTCCAGTCCTTTTCAGGGTCAGGGTCATTTACCCATCCTGATGAAGGTTTTGCATCGTTGTAGCCCGAAAGGGAGGAGTGGCAGCTCGAGCAGTCAAGCTCATCGGAAACAGGTAAAACAGCATAGGTCTCAGCAAGCACCTGTCCGTTTAGGTCCCTTGCCACAACCTTTACCATCGGATAGTAGTTCTTTGTTCCATCATCATTGTAAGGAGTGACAGGTATGCCTTCAGCCTCCCACCAGTTATGGGTTTGATTAAACTGCATTTCCGCAGGGGTGCTACCAGGGGTTGGATATGAAACAGTGGGGTCTGAGAGGTTAAGCCCGTAATCAGGTGAGAGGGAGACATTGAAAAGCCTATCCACATAGTCCCAGAAGTTTGTCTTTGTGGAGCTTATGGTGTTAATGGTTCCACTGGTAGGGTCAGCATAGGCCTCGTAGGTGACCTTTATTCCTGATGAGACAAGCTTTTCAGCTCCATCTGCCCTTTTTATCACCTGGGCATGAAGGTTATTATAGGGTGGGAGTATGCTAAAGATGGAGTAATCCTTTCCATCCATACAGTGCATACCAAGGTCATTCCATGCCACCACCACATAGCTTCCTTTTACCGGTGATGTAAGAGTGCCTCCTCCAGAGCCTCCACCTTCATCATTGTCACCTCCGCCACCACCCCCTCCACCTCCACATCCTGCATTAACTGTCAGTATCAATATAAAAAGATAAAACAATATCCTCTTCATTCTATCCTCCTGGAGTTTAATAGTTTTTAAACTTCTTAATTAATAAATTATATTAAAGTAACGGTGCGTATTTATGCAACAGAGGGATTGAGCTCTATTAAAGTGAGTTTTGTAGAGCTGGTATGTTACTATTTTCTTTATGAAGAGGTGCGGGTTCTGTTTTTCTGTTCTATTTCTTATCGGGCTGGCTTTTGTCTTCTACATCTATATTCTCCGAGACCTTCCTGATATCAAGCAGATAAAAAGGGGGCTAAAGGAAAATCCAACAAGGGTTTATGCCTCTGATGGTGTGGAAATCGGACAGCTAAGCAGGATAAAGGGAGAGTATGTCAGCTACAGCCAGATACCCTCTGTGCTTGTAAAGGCAGTGGTGGCCACTGAAGACAGTAAGTTCTTCAAGCACAGGGGCATTGACTATGCTGCAATTATCAGGGCCTTTCTAAAGGACCTGTTTTACGGCAGTTTCAGAGAGGGGGGAAGCACCATAACCCAGCAGCTTGCAAAGCTGGCCTTTCTGTCAAGAGAAAAGACCATAAAAAGGAAGATAAAGGAGCTAATTATAGCCCTGAGGCTTGAAAAGGGGCTTACCAAGGAGGAGATACTTGAACTTTATCTCAACAGGGCCTATTTCGGCTCAGGCCTTTACGGTGTGGAAAGTGCGGCTGAGGGTTATTTTGGAAAACACCTTAAAGAGTTGAACATTAAAGAGGCTGCCACACTGGCAGGTCTTCTGAGGTCGCCCGAGTATTACTCGCCCTTCAGGTCACCCAGGAGGGCTGAGGAAAGGGCAAGGGTTGTGCTCAAAAGGATGGAGCTGGTTGGTTACCTTAAGCCATCGGAAAGAAAGAGGGCTGAAAGAATCAGGCTTAAGATAAATGTTTCTCCAGGGTCTGACGAGATTTATGGCTACTATCTTGATGTAGTAAAGGCCTACCTGATTGAGAAATACGGTCCCAACAGAACCTTTAATGGTGGGCTCAGGGTTTATACAACCCTGCGAAGATGGGCACAGATAAAGGCGGTCCAGACCCTTAAGGATGAGCTTGAAAGGCTTGACAGACAGTATGGCTGGCGTGGCCCTGTAACCCACAGAAACATCTCTGTGCAGAATGAGTTTAAGGGAATTCAGAGTGGAAAGCTGTTAAAACCCTTTGTGGGTAAGCGAGTAAAGGGGCTTGTGCTCAGGGTCTATGCTGACAGGGCTATAGTTAAGGTTAAAGGTGCCTATGGGGTGTTGAGGCTTTCTGAGGCAAAATGGGCAAGAAGGGTTTATTCAAGGGCTGGCAAAAGGCTGATAAGGGGTTTTAATCTAAAGAAGATCTTGAAGCCTGGTGATGTAATCCTTGTAAAGGTTAAATCTGTGAATGCTAACAGGGCCTATCTTTCACTAACCCAGGAACCCTTGCTGGAGGGAGCCATTGTGAGCATCAAGCCCCAGAATGGATATGTTCAAGCCCTGGTGGGAGGATACAGTTACAGGAGGAGCCAGTTTAACAGGGCTGTTTCTGCCTTGCGACAGGCTGGTTCGGTCTTTAAACCCTTTGTCTATGCCCTTGCCCTGATGAAGGGCTACAGCCCTGACTCAGTAATAAATGACACCCCTGTAGCTTATAAAACAGGCGATGGAAGGCTCTGGCGGCCAATGAACTATGACAAAAAATTCCACGGAAGGGTAACACTCAGAGAGGCCCTGATGCAGTCCCTTAATGTGGCAACGGTGAGACTTGCTGAGGCAGTGGGAATTAACGATATAGTGGCGATTGCAAAAAGGGCAGAGCTGGGAAAGGATATACCCAGAGACCTGAGTCTTGCCCTTGGCACTGTGAGCACATCTCCGCTAAAGCTTGCCACTGCCTATACAGCCTTTGCCAATAATGGGGTAATCCACACCCCTCTTTTTATTAAGGAAGTGCTGACAGAGGATGGGAGAGTGCTTGAGAAAAACCGTTCATCCTCAAGAAGACTTTTTCCTCCCCAGACCGCCTATACTGTAACAGAGATGCTGGTTGATGTGGTTAGAGAGGGCACTGGAAGACTTGCCTCTGGCCTTGCCACTGGGGTGGCAGGTAAGACAGGCACTACCGATGGCTACAGGGATGCCTGGTTTGTGGGGTTTACACCCGAGCTTGTTACGGTTGTGTGGGTTGGCTTTGATGACAACCGCTCCCTTGGCACTGGTATGTCAGGTGGGAGGGTCTCTGCTCCCCTATGGAAAAGATACATGAGAAACCTGATTGCAAAGGGCGAAAAAATAACTTTTAATCCTCCAGAAAATGTTGTAAAATTAAAAAACAAAAAAAGGACGATGGAAGATGTCTTTAAGAGGCTTTTATGGGACAAGGAGGATTAATTAAAAAGGCGCACGTTCCATAAGGCACTGAACAGTGAGGTTTGCCCTTTAGTTTTCGGTTGAAAAGGGTTTTAACAGGAAAGTTCAGATAAAAAAAACCGATTAGAGCCTGCTTAAAGGGTTCTGAAAATTTTTACAAAGGAGGAGTTGACCATGCGTTTTGTTTCATCCATTCTGGCTTTATTGCTTACTCTGGTATTTGTTGCATCAGTTTTTGCACAGACCGGGGAGCTTTATGAAAGGGCTCTTAAGTATTATGCAACAGGAAAGTACAGTCAGGCTGCTGAGACCCTGAAGGAATATATCAATGAAAGGCCCGACCCTGGTGCCTATTACCTTCTTGGCTATTCCCTTTACAAGCTGGGAAGGCATGACGAGGCAAGGAGGTACTTTAAGCAGGTATATCTCATTGACCCCAGGTTTGACCCCTCAAAGATTGATTTTTCGGTGATTAAAAAAAGATAGCCTTTGCTGGATAGAAATTAAAAGGGCCTTCGGGCTAACTCCCTGTGTCCTGTGGCCTTAAAGAGGGCTTTCAGAATCCGAAGGTGGTCAGATTATTTCTTTTGGTCTTTTCCTGGCTTCTGCGTCTTGGAGATGTAGACTATGCAGTCTTCACAGATTTTTCCTGACTCGCGGTTACATATCTGTCGGTTAAGTTCCCAGCAGGGCTTGCTTTTGTCAATATAGGCTGAGCACTGCTGTCTTCTTTCTTCAGGGCAGTCGGTTATCTCCCAGCAGGGTGCATACTCAAGAAGCTTCTTGATGCCCTCAATGCTTATCTTCTTGACATGGATAAGCTCGCGCAGGCACTTCAACCACTTGATATCGTTTTCTGAGTAGTATCGGTTTTTGTTCCTTCTTGCAGGTTTGATGAGACCGTGTTTTTCGTAAAGGCGCAGGGTCTGGTCTGTGGTGCCGAGGAGTTCAGCCACAACCCCTATCGGGTATAGGGGCATTGCCTTTTTTTCCTCTTCAGTAAGCTCCTTATGAAGGGTCTTTTTCTTCATTTTAAATTACCATTTTTGATAATTACAATTATTAAACAACTTTTAAGTTAAAAAATGCAAGTGAATTAATCAAAAAATTTGGTCAGAAATTTTTCTCTCCCCTGATGTGCTTTTATTATTTTTATGTAGAAGTCACCAAGGAGCAGGAGACAAAAGGGGTTTAGTCCTCCGGTGTTCTTGCAAACACAAGGGCGCTTACGGTATGAACACCTGCTTTTTTTAAAACCCTTGCCACCTCGTTTACCGTTGCCCCGGTGGTGAACACATCATCCACCACAATCACTGAACGGGGAAGACCATCCCTGTCATTAAGGCTGAATGCTCCCTTTATATTTTTAAGCCGTTCCTTTCTTCCAAGACCACTCTGCGGAGGGGTGTCCTTTGTCCTGACAAGGAGGTTTTTAACTGGTATGGCTGTTTTTTCAGAGATAGCCCCTGCCATCACCTGGCTTTGATTAAAACCCCTCTGGATTAATCTCCTTTTAGAAAGGGGCACAGGAACAATTGCATCGGCAAAGGGGATGGGTAACTCAGATAAAAGCCTTCCTGCAAGCAGGGCAAGCCTCCTGTTTGCTCTGAATTTAATCAGGTGGATGAGTTTCCGTGCTTTGCCGGTGTAATCAGTATAGACTGTCAGGGCATCCACAACAGGCGGGTTTTTAAGACAACCAAGACATCTCCTGTCAGTTCCGAACTGAAGCTTAATGCCACAGAGCGCACATCTTGGGGTGGAGATAGGGTTGCGAAGCCCTTGAATACAATCCTTACAGAGCGGCTCTTTAATGGCTGTAAGACCACCACAGAGGGGACACTGAAGGGG
Source organism: uncultured Nitrospirota bacterium (assembly GCA_964539375.1). Lineage (GTDB taxonomy): Bacteria > Nitrospirota > Thermodesulfovibrionia > Thermodesulfovibrionales > JdFR-85 > JAADIE01. The sequence goes on from CAZIIE010000006.1 coordinate 13,773, forward strand.
GAATATCAGGAAAGGTAGGCTCCACAGCGGCCGCATTTTGCCCTTAAAGCCCTGCTAAGACCTTTAAGACGGTTTTTTACTCCACAGGATGGACAGACCATAATGGTAAAGTCTTCTACCTTGTTAGAACCTGGGGAAGATTCTTTTTCAGCGTAGTCCCTCTGGTACTCAAGCAGTTCCTGGGTGAGGAAGTTTTCAAAGGTACTATCCTTCCAGGTCAGCTCAATACCCATGCCGTTTTTTATGAAGTGATGGGGTGTCTTGATTGTTCTTCTAACTATGCCCTTTAGGTTTGCAATCTCTCCATCGGGGAGAAAGAGCTTAATCTCTATCTCTGTGCCAGGCACAAATCCATGCTGGGTTCGGATAAACATACCGTTGATGGAGATATCCGAGGATATCCCCTTGTAGGTAAGCCCCCCAGCTGAGAACTCAGCCTCAAGTCTTCTTGTAAATCTTTTATATTTTCGCTTGGACAAGACCTTGACCTGTAAAGTCCTTTTCTATAGGGGATGTATCAAAAGTGCTCCTTTTTCAGGATAATGTCATCCCTCTTTTTGCCTGTAGAAATAATATCAACAGGCACACCCAGGGTCTCTTCTATTAAACCCAGATAGGCTCTTGCATTATCAGGGAGTTTTTCAAACTCTCTGATGCCCCTGGTTGACTCCTTCCAGCCCTGAACCTCATCATAGACGGGCTCACACTCCTCAAGTATGTTAAGCTCCTTTGGAAACTCTGTAATAAGGTCTCCCTGATACCTGTAGGCAACGCAGACCCTGATGGGGTCTATTCCATCAAGCACATCAAGCTTTGTTATCACAAGCCCTGTAAGGGAATTCACCCTTACAGCGTGACGGAGTGCTACAAAGTCAAGCCATCCACATCTTCGTGGTCTTCCTGTGGTGGCACCGTATTCACCACCCCTTTCCCTCATCTCATCACCAAAGGGACCCTTAATCTCCGTAGGAAAGGGCCCTCCTCCGACCCTTGTTGTGTAAGCCTTAACAACACCAAGGATGGTGTTAATTCTTGCAGGCCCCACACCTGTGCCTGTGCACACACCTCCTGCTGTAGGTGATGAGGAGGTTACATAGGGATAGGTTCCGTGGTCAATATCAAGGAGTGTTCCCTGGGCTCCCTCAAAGAGCACCTTTTTGCCCTCATCAATGGCATCATTGACAAGGATGTCAGTATCATCAATATAGGGTGTGAGTATTTCGGCATAGCCAAGATACTCTCTGTATACATCCTCTGGAGAGAAGGTCTCAGCTGAGTAAACCTTTGAGAGTATCTCGTTCATCTCTTTGAGGTTTGCCTCAATCTTCTCTTTGAGCACCTCAGGGTATAACAGGTCCACAACCCTTACACCTGAACGGGCTATCTTATCCACATAGGCAGGGCCAATGCCTCGCAGGGTGGTTCCTATCTTTTTGCTGCCCTTTATATCCTCCTTTGCCTTCTCAATCGCCAGATGGTAGGGCATTATGAGATGGGCGTTTTTGCTTATCTTGAGATTGCCAGCAAGTTTTATACCCCTGTCAGAGAGTTCATTCATCTCCTCAATAAGAGCCCTGGGGTTTATCACAACCCCGTTGCCTATCACGCAAAGCTTGTTACTGTGAAGTATGCCAGAGGGTATCAGATGCAGTATTATCTCTTTATCTTCAACCATTACCGTATGGCCTGCATTATTACCTCCCTGAAATCTAACGACCAGGTCGGCCTTTTCGGTAAGGGCATCTACTATTTTACCCTTTCCTTCGTCACCCCATTGTGTTCCAAGAACAACAACCGTGTTAGCCATTTTAGATGACCTCCTCATAGATATTAAAGATTTCCTTTTCTGCAACCTTTCTGCTTTCTCCTTCAGGGAGAAAAACTATCTCATAGACACCTCTCGGTCTGCCTATAAGCACATGGTCGGCACAAACTCTGACCGCCTCTTTATGCAAGGACTCCCTATCTTTCCTGTAGGAGTAAACAACCCTGTATCCCCTTTTTCTCAGCCCATTAATCAGGGAGTTGAAGATGGGCCCCGAGTAGAGGATGGTCTTTTTTTTAGTCCTGACAGAGAGTTTTGATGCTTCAAGCAGGGCCTGGGCATCCAGTGAAAACCCTGTTGCTGTGTCATCGGAAAGCCCAAAAAGCCTTAGCATCCTGTCGTATCTTCCACCAAAACCAAGGTTCAGATTTTTATCAAAGTCCATAACCTGAAAGACTATTCCACTGTGATACTGTAAACCCTCTGCTTCAGAAAGGTCAAAAAGAATCCTTGAAGCCAGGGGCTCCTTTTTGAAGGTTTTATAGAATTTTTGAAGCATTGCTATAGCCTGAGAGGAAAGCTCGTTACTACAAAGGCTCTTGGCCTCTTTAAGAACTTCTTTGTCCCCAAAGAGAAATAGCACCCTTTGCAGTTTACTGTATAGCCTTTTTGAAATAAACCTGGCATGATAAAGCTCTTCCAGACGGGAGAGATTCTTCTTCTTGATAATTTCCACAATATCTTCCCTGACAGGTTCAGGACAATCATTGATTATACCCTTCAGGAAATCACTGTGTGAGACGATAAAGCGGTATTCCTCCAGACCAACCTCATCCAGTATATCAGCCAGAAGGAGAAGAACCTCCACATCACCCTCAGGTGAGCCAACCCCTATCAGTTCTGCCCCAAGCTGGAGCATCTCTCTCTGTCTGCCCCCGTAGCTGTCTTCATAGCGAAACACATCAAGGGCATAGGAAAGCCTCAGGGGCCTTATGTCTTTAAGTGATGTGGTTGCCAGTCGGGCAATCTGGGGGGTCACATCAGGTCTTATTATCATAACCCTTCCAGATTGACGGTCAGTGAGCTTGTATCCCTGCTCTATCAGGTCCTGACTGACGCCCTTTGATATAACATCAAGAAACTCAAAGATGGGTGTTACCACCTCACGGTAGCCCCATCTCTTCATGATATCAAGGCATCTTTCTTCTAAGTGCCTTTTTCGCTCAGAAAGGTCAGGCAGAAGCGTTATTGACCCGCGAGGGCTTGATGATACTGGATGTAGGGCCTTCATTTCAGATCTTGATTATGTGAACAGAGAGGATATTTGGTAGTGCCTTTATCTCATTAAGCACTTCCTGGCTTATCTCGGTGTCTACGCTTACAACACTGATGGCCTTTCCTCCAGCCTCCACCCTTCCAAAGTGCATACGGGCAATGTTTATGTTGTTCTTGCCAAGGGTGGTTCCAATGTTTCCTATCACTCCTGGACGGTCATTGTTGTAAATAAAGAGCATTGTGCCTTCAGGAATCACCTCAACGGGAAACTCCTCTACCTTGATTATCCTCGGCTCCCGTTTTCCAATCAGGGTTCCGCAGATCTTGTGCTCCTTGCCGTTTGCCCTTACCCGGATAACAAGCATATTGTGGTAATCACCCGAATCAGGGCTCTTTGTTTCCTTAACCTCTATGCCCCGTTCTTTAGCAATGAAGGGGGCATTTACAAAGTTGACCGTCTCAGTAAGGATGGGTTCAAGCAGACCCTTCAGGGCTGCTATGGTAACAGGTTTTGTGTCAATGTTTTCAGCCTCACCTCTGAACTCAAGGGTAACCTCAGAGATGCCACCTTCGTAAAGCTGGGCTGTAAATTTGCCAAGGATTTCTGAAAGCTTGATATAGGGCATAAGGTGTGGAACCTGCTCAGCAGGTATGGATGGGAAGTTTACAGCGTTCCTGATAGTGCCCTGAAGCAGATAATCAACTATCTGTTCAGCCACTGCTATAGCCACATTTTCCTGTGCCTCCTTTGTGGATGCACCGAGGTGGGGGGTACAGATCACCCTTTCGTGGCCTATAAGGGTAAGGTCTTCAGGTGGCTCCTTCTCAAAAACATCAAGGGCAGCTCCAGCCACCTTGCCAGATTCAAGGGCTTCGTAAAGGTCCTTTTCGTTCACAATACCACCACGGGCACAGTTAATGATTCTTACACCATCCTTCATCTTTGCTATGGTCTGTTTGCAGATAAGATTGCGGGTTTCAGAGGTCAGAGGGGTGTGGATGGTTATAAAATCAGACCTTTCAAAGAGCTCATCAAGCTCAACCTTTTCAATGCCAAGCTCCTTTGCCCTTTCATCACTAAGGAAGGGGTCAAAGCCAATAACATTCATCTGAAGCCCCAGTGCCCTTTTTGCAACCTGAGAGCCGATATTGCCCAGACCGAGTATGCCAAGGGTTTTGTTGAATAGCTCAACACCCATGAATTTCTTCTTTTCCCATTTACCAGCCTTCATGGAGGCAGTAGCCTGGGGGATATTCCTTGCAAGGGCAAACATCATGGCGATTGCATGCTCTGCTGTGGTGATGGTGTTACCGCCAGGGGTGTTCATAACCACAATACCCTTTTTGGTGGCTGCCTCCTTGTCAACATTGTCAAGGCCTGAACCAGCCCTGCCAATGACCTTGAGGTTAAGGGCAGCCTCTATCACATCAGCCGTTACCTTGGTTGCACTCCTTATCACAAGGCCATGGTATTCGGGTATGATCTCCTTTAACTCTTCGGGCTTAAGACCGGTCTTCACATCCACCTCAAGACCTGCCTTCTTCATAATCTCCACACCCTTTGGCGAGATGTTATCACTTACCAGAACCTTCATCCTTGCAGTACCTCCAAAAATATTTTTAAATTCTAATCTCTAATTTCTAAATTCTAAACTAACAAAAAAAACTTAATATTTAGGATTTAGGATTTAGAATTTAGAATTTTATATTTAATTATCCATACTTCTGCTCGAAGTCCTTCATGAAATCTATCAGGGCATCCACACCCTCTTCGGGCATTGCATTGTAGATGCTTGCCCTCATGCCTCCAACAGACCTGTGTCCCTTAAGGTTAACAAGCCCTGCTTCCTTTGCAAGCTCAAGGAACTTGCTGTCAAGCTCGGGGTTTTTAAGTGTGAAGGGCACATTCATCCAGGAACGGCAGGAGGGTTCAACAGGGTTATTATAGAACTCGGAGCTGTCAATATAGGAATAGAGCTTTTCAGCCTTTCTTCGGTTTATCTCGGCCATACTTTCAAGGCCGCCCTTTTGCTTGATCCACTCAAACACAAGTCCTGCAATGTACCAGCTATAGGTTGGAGGAGTGTTGTACATGGAGTTTGCCTTTGCATGGGTTGCGTAGTCAAACATGGTGGGCGTGTTTTTAATGGTCTCGCCGATAAGGTCCTCCCTGACTATAACCAGGGTGATTCCTGCAGGACCAATGTTTTTCTGGGCTCCAGCGTATATTACACCAAACCTTGAAACATCAATTGGTCTGGACAGTATGGTGGAGGACATGTCTGCCACCAGAGGGACATCCCCTACATCGGGGATATCGTGAAACTCTACTCCACCTATTGTCTCATTCGGGGTATAATGCACATAGGCAGCATCAGGATTGAGGTTCCAGCTATCCCTTGGAGGGATTGTGGTAAAGTTGGTATCCTCGCTGCTTGCAGCTATGTTTACCTCACAGAACCTTTTTGCCTCTGCTATCGCCTTTTTAGACCAGTATCCGGTGTTTATATAGTCAGCGGTGGTTTTTCCCCTCAGGAGATTCATTGGAACCATTGCAAACTGGCTTGAAGCACCTCCCTGAAGAAACAGGACCTTGTAGTTTTCAGGCACATTGAGTATCTCTCTGAGGTCTGCTTCAGCCTTTTCAGCAATTGATACAAACTCCTTGCTCCTGTGGCTCATCTCCATCACGGACATGCCAGTTCCTCTGTAGTCAGCCATTTCAGAGGCTGCCCTCTGGATAACCTCCTCGGGCAACATGGCAGGACCAGCGCTAAAGTTATATACCCTTGACATAGTAAGCCTCCATAATCTATTGAGCTTCTAATTTCTTAAACTCACAGTATGTAGCGTATAGCCTGTAGGGGGTAGGGATTAACAAAAACACCCCAACCCCGATCAACGCAACGAACCCGATTAACGCAATGAACGCAAAGAACACAATAGCAGTAAAAGCAAAATTCTTCATTTTGCAAATAATACAACCTGACTATTATAATAAAATTAATGAAAAAGAATATACTTTTAATTCTATTAATTTTACTTATAGGGTTTCTTCTCGGTGGTCTTACCTATTATACAATATTTGAAAGGCTGAACAGACCTCTGATTAACAGTTATGCACCACCAAGGGTAAGCAACTCCCTGAAGGAAACCAACAGGGATTTTGCTGATGTGGTCAGGGTGGTCTCTCCATCGGTTGTAAATATCTCAACTATAAGAAGGTTTGATGGTTCAGGGGATTCTCAAGGAGGGTTTTTTGACTTCTTTAACCCCTTTCATCGTGGACCAGGAAGGTTCAGGGAGCAGAGCCTTGGTTCAGGTGTAATAGTGTCGGACGATGGCTATATCATCACAAACAACCATGTGGTTGAGCAGGCTGAGGAGATAAGGGTGACCCTGATAGACAGAAGGAGCTTTAAGGCAAAGATAATAGGGGTTGACCCAAAGACAGACCTTGCCCTTATCAAGATTGATGAGACAGGGCTTCCAACCATACCCTGGGGCAACTCTGAGGAGCTCAGGGTTGGAGAGTTCGTCCTTGCCATTGGCAACCCCTTTGGACTTAGCCATACGGTGACAATGGGTATTGTGAGCGCTGTGGGAAGGGCAAATGTTGGGATTGCTGACTATGAGGACTTTATCCAGACCGATGCTGCTATTAATCCGGGCAACTCAGGAGGGCCACTGGTGAACACCAGGGGTGAACTGGTTGGAATTAACACGGCAATTTTCTCAAGAAGTGGGGGATACCAGGGAATAGGCTTTGCAGTTCCAAGCAACATGGTCAGGATGGTGATGGAGCAGTTGAGGAAAAAGGGCAGGGTGATAAGGGGATGGCTTGGTGTAACCATTCAGGAACTGACCCCAGAGTTAGCCAGTGAGTTTGGTATAAAAAGGGCTGAGGGCGCTTTAGTCAGCGATGTCCTGAAGGGTAGCCCTGCAGACAGGGCTGGTATTAGGAGAGGGGATGTAATAATAAGGTTTGACAATCATGATGTGAAAAATGTATCCATGCTCAGGAACCTGGTTGCCCAGAGCCCGATAGGCTCGGAAAAGACCATTGAGATTATAAGAAAGAGGAGGCTGAAAAAACTCACCGTTAGGGTTGCAGAGCTTCCAAGGGAGTTTAATGACCTCTCTAATGAGGTATTAACAGAAAGCCTGGGAGACAATCCCCTATATGGTGTTACGGTTACAGATATCACTCCTGCCATTGCAAGACAGATAGGGGTCTCGGTAAAGGAGAAAGGGGTTGTGGTGGTTGATGTGGCTGTGGACAGCCCTGCCCGTGAGGCTGGTCTGAAAAAGGGTGATATAATCCAGGAGGTTGACAGTCGCACCATTAAGGATTATGATGAATGGAAGGATGCCCTTTCAAGTATAGAGAAAAAAGATACAGTCCTGATACTTATAAACAGAAGGGGAAGGCGTTTCTACCTGGCAATAAAACCATGAAGTAGTGTAATGGTAATTTGGTGTAATGGTTAATTGCGTTATAGCGTTAATTGCTTTGAAATTTTTTGCTATCAGCTCCGATTTGCCAAAATCATAGTTATTATAGTTTGTAAAATTGGAATTTAGAAATTAGAATTTGTTTAGAATTTAAGACTTAGAGATTAGGATTTATTTCTACACGAAAGGAGGTGAAAAGGGGTGTTTCTGTTACTGCTAAGGGCATTGATAATGCTTTCCTTTCTGGCTGGTGGGTACCTGCTTGGCAGTAAATACGGTTATTCCCTCTTAGGAGCAGCTTCAGGGGTTGCCCTTGGAATTATAACCCTTTTTATTGACCGTTTCTTCAAAAGGGTAAACCTCGGTAGATTTATGGGTGCCTTTTTAGGTCTCCTCTTTGGACTTATCTTTGCCAGACTTCTCATGGTGCCCCTTAAGCCACTTCTGCCGAAAAACTTTAACACCCTTTCCTTTGCACTGAATGCTCTCTTTGGTTATGGTGGCATGATGATTGGCTTTGCAAGGGGAAAGAATCTTACTGCCTCGGGGATTTTAAGGTTGATAAAGGGGCAGACAATGGAGACCAACCTCAAGCTCCTGGATACAAGTGTGATTATTGATGGCAGAATTGCCGACATCTGTGAGACAGGCTTTATTGAGGGCACCCTTATCCTGCCCCAGTTTATACTGCAGGAGCTTCAGCATATTGCAGACTCCTCAGACCCTCTCCGCAGAGCCCGTGGAAGAAGAGGGCTTGATGTGCTTCACAGGATGCAGAAGATGTCAGGTCTTGAGGTAAGGATTGTGGAGGAGGACTTTCCCAATATAAAAGAGGTGGATGCAAAGCTTGTAGCCCTTGCTAAGATGATGGATGCAAAGATCCTTACCAATGACTTCAACCTCAACAAGGTTGCTGCCCTTCAGGGTGTAACGGTGCTGAATATCAACGAGCTTGCCAATGCGCTAAAGCCTGTGGTGCTTCCTGGAGAGACCATGAGGGTCTTTGTGCTTAAGGAGGGAAAGGAGCACAATCAGGGTGTTGCCTACATGGATGATGGAACCATGGTGGTGGTTGAAAACGGAAGAAGGTTTATCGGCAGAAACATAGATGTCACTGTTACCAGCGTGCTTCAGACCACTGCGGGCAGGATGATATTTTCCAAGCCAAAGGGTGACAATGATCGGGCTGAGATGAGGTCTGGCAGGTAATGGCTGAGAGGATTATAGCACTGGTACCATCGGCTGGCTCTGGAAAGAGATTCGGAAAGGACAAGGCCTATGTGGAGCTCAAGGGGGTACCTGTGCTTATCAGGACTCTAATGGCGCTTGAGAGGATTAAGGAGATAGTGGAGATAATCCCTGTGTTGAGAAAGGAGGTGCTTGAGGAGGCTGTAAAGCTTATTGAGAGCTATGGCTTGAAAAAGGTGAAGCAGGTTGCACCTGGTGGAAGGGAAAGGTTTCATTCGGTTTACAACGGACTGAGGCTTATAAAGGATGAAAACTCGCTGGTCCTTGTGCATGATGGGGTGAGACCCCTTGTGACAGAGACCCTGGTAAGGAGGCTAATTGATGGTCTTTCTGACTTTGACGGGGTTGTACCTGTGGTGGCTGTGAAGGATACGGTTAAGGAGGTAAAGCAGGGCATGGTTGTTAAGACCCTTGACAGGGCTATCCTTTGTAATGTGCAGACCCCCCAGCTCTTCAGGTTCAGCTCTTTAAGGGATGCCTATCTATCAGCCCATAAGTCCTCTGGAGCATTTACCGATGATGCCCAGGTGGTAGAGGCCTGGGGTGGCAGGGTGGCTGTGGTTGAGGGTGATTACAGGAACATAAAGATCACAACCCCTGAAGACCTTAAGATTGCCGAGCTATTTTATACTCAGATGCAGAGGAGTAGTGGATGAGGGTTGGTATCGGTTACGACTCCCATGCCTTTACAACGGGAAGGCCTCTGATAATCGGCGGTGTTAAGATATCCGAGGAGCGTGGACTTATGGGTCATTCCGATGCCGACGTGCTTACCCATGCCATTATAGATGCCATAATAGGTGCTGCTGGAATAGGTGATATTGGAAAACATTTCCCTGATACAGAGCCCCGATGGAAGGGAGCAGACAGTATGGGGCTTTTAAGGATTATCCTTGAAAGGATAAGGCAGATGGGGTTGGAGGTCCACTGGATTGATTCCACAGTGGTGATTGAAAGTCCTAAAATAGGACCCTTTATTGAGGAGATGAAGAGCAGGTATTACCAGGCTGGGATAAAACATGGTAGAATAAATATCAAGGCAAAGACCAACGAAGGAATGGGCTTTGTGGGAAGGGGAGAGGGAGCTGTGGCTATGGCGGTTGTTTCATTGACTGAGGCAGAATAACATCCGTTCAGGAGGTTACCATGGAGGCAATGCAGGATTTAGATGTATCAAAGCACCTTGAGACCCTTTACGGTGTTTATGATGAGATTGAGAGGGCTTACAACGAGGCTGCAGACTTTTATGGCTTCAGCTGTCAGGGCTGTGAGGAAAACTGCTGCACCACCGTTTTTTATCACCACACCCTGATAGAGTACTTTGCTGTAATTGATGGTTTTGACAGCCTTCCAGAAGACCTTAAGGAGGAGGCACAGAAGAGGGCAAAGGACTATGTCAGGGAGCTTAACAAGTTCAGGGGGAAGGAGTCGCTGGTCAAGATGTACTGTCCGCTAAACTTTGATGGACTCTGCAAGATATACAAACACCGCCCCCTGATATGCAGGATACACGGTCTGCCCGGTTTTTTTAAACACCCCACCAGGGGGATACAGCAGTTTGGTGGCTGTAAGAGGTTTGAGCGGCTCCACAAATCAAGCAGAGAAAAGATGATTGACCGCACAAAATTTTATACCCAGATTGCAACCCTTGAAAGCCAGCTTCGCAGGGATATGAACTATGTGATACGCTTCCAGAAGACCATTGCCGAGATGATTAATGACCGAATCCTGCTTTAGGCAGGAGGATGTATGTTTGTTGATGTAACAGAATATCTTGAGAGGCTCTCCTCTATCTACAAAAGGGTGGATGAGGCCTACTCGGCAATTGCCAGCCAGCTCGGTTTCAGCTGTAAGGGATGTGAAGACCTCTGCTGTAACAGGGTATTTCTGCACTTTACGGTTGTGGAAAATTTCTACCTGATTGATGGTTTCAGAAGGCTGACGGATGACCTGAAAGAGGAGATATTCAGAAGGGCTGAAGAGTACAATCAGGCCTATTCAACCACATCAAGACCTGTGGTAAACCTCAAAAAGCTCTGCCCTCTTAACTTTGAAGACCTCTGCATTCTCTATGAATACCGCCCCATTGCATGCAGGTTCTACGGTCTGCCCGGCAGGCTTGTAAGCCCCACAAGGGGAACAGAACAGTTTCAGGGCTGCTGGAGGTTTGAAAAACTCTTTCCGGAGGGCACTGATTATACCCTTGACCGAACTGCCTTTTACTCAGAGCTTGCTGCCCTTGAGGGAGAGATGAGGAAGAAGCTCTGCTATTACCAGAAATACAAAAAGACCATCGCCCAGATGATACTGGATGAGAAAAACCCTGAAGGACTTATTCCCCGCAATTATGATTTCTTTGAGGGTTATTGATTGAACAGACTTAAGGACGAAAAGAGCCTCTATCTCCTCCAGCATGCAGAAAACCCTGTACAGTGGTATCCCTGGTCAGCTGAGGCCTTTGAAAGGGCAGAGCGAGAAAACCGGCTTATTTTCCTTTCCATTGGTTACAGCAGCTGCCACTGGTGCCATGTAATGGAGAGGGAGTGCTTTGAGGACCCGGAGGTTGCAGGGCTCCTGAACAGGGATTTCATCTCTATCAAGGTTGACCGAGAGGAAAGACCTGATGTGGATGATGTGTTTATGACCCTCTGTCAGGCAATGACCTCAAGGGGTGGCTGGCCCTTAAGCATATTTCTTACTCCCAGGGGAAGACCCTTTTTTGCGGCAACCTATATACCAAAGACTGGGCAGGGTAGATACCCGGGAATGCTTGAGCTTCTTCCGAGGATTGCAGAGCTATGGAAGAGGCAGCCGGAGATGATACTTAACGAGGCAGACAGGATATACTCGGCTCTCCATTATCAGGAGCAGAAAGTTCAGAGGCAGACCTTAGAGCCAGCCCTGCCTGAGAGGCTCTTCGGTGTGCTGAAGGAGTCCTTTGACCCTGAATGGGGTGGCTTTGGAAGGGCACCAAAGTTTCCCATGCCTGGTTATCTGCTTTTTCTAATAGATTATGCGAGGCATTATCCTGAAAGTGAAGCCCTTGATATGTTAAAAAAGACCCTTTACAGTATGAGCCTTGGCGGGATAAGAGACCATCTAAGTGGTGGTTTTCATCGATACTCCACTGACCGCTACTGGAGACTACCCCATTTTGAAAAGATGCTTTACGACCAGGCGCTCCTTTTGGAGGTCTTTTCCGAGGCCTACAGCCTTACAGGTGAGGAGCTTTTCAGGGAAGTGGCTCAGGAGATAGTCAGCTTTATCAAGGGATGGTTTATGTCGGAAGAGGGCCTTTTCTATACAGCCCTTGATGCAGACACCGAGGGTGAGGAGGGTGGTTATTATCTCTGGAGCATGAGGGAGCTCAACTCAGTGCTTGAAGGTAACGAGGCAGAGAGGTTCTTTTCCCTTTTTAATATAAAAGAGGAGGGAAACTTCAGGGACGAGGCAACAGGAAGGCTGACAGGAAAGAATATACTTTATAGGGAGCATCTTCCCGAACAGGCTGAGAAAGAATGGCTTAAGGGTGTTTTAAAGAAACTTTTAGAGGTAAGAATGAGAAGGAGCCCTCCAGCCCTTGACAGAAAGGTCCTCTGCGACCTTAACGGGCTTACCATAAGTGCCCTCGTTAGGTTTGCCAGGCACACTGGTTCACAGGAGGCGGTAGGGATTGCAGAAAATACAGCCCGGTTTTTTATACACTGCTCGGCTGAACCTTCGGGGCTTTCACACTGTTATTATGAAAAGGAGGCCTATGTCAGGGGGATGCTTACCGATTATGCCTTTTTTGTAAGGGCACTTCTTGACCTGTATTCACTGACAGAAGAGACAGACTACTTAAAGGAGGCCGAGAGGCTTACCCATGAAGCGTTAAAGGAATTTTATTCAAGGGAAAGGGCCACCTTCAGACCCTACAAAAAGGACCCCCATCTTATTGATATTATGACCGAGCCCTTTGACGGTGTTCTTCCCTCCGCCCTTTCTATTATGCTTGAGGATTTATACAGGCTGTACAGGTTTACGATGAAGGAGGACTATCGGTCAATCCTTGAGGACTGCCTCTCCTCTTTAGCCTTCAGTTTAAACAGGGCACCCCAGAACTACTCATATCTTATGAGGCTCCTTTTAAGTTATAAGGTTGAAAAAGAGCGGTAACTATTTTCTCTCAAGCACCTTCTTTGCATAGTCAAGGACATATCTGGGGATGTTTCCTGTTTCAAGGTAGGCCTTAAAGTCGGCTTTTACTTTGGATTCAGAAAAACTCCACTCCGAGGCTGCCTCTTTGAAGATATCATATTCACTGCATTCCCGTTTTCTTGATGCACTGAAGAGTATTTCCGAATCGGTCTGTAGCTTTACCCTCCGCTTGAAGATGAGCTTTAGAACAAAAAGAGCTATAAAGAGCAGGATCAGAATCCTGAAAAAGGACGACTGAAGAAGGGCCTCGTAAAACTCCCTCAAGACTTCCATTTTTAATTATATCACAGGTTGCCTTAAGATACCTGGTTGTATATAATTTTAGACAGGAATGGAGCTTTAAGATCTAAAACTAACACAGGAGGATTATTAGATGATCTGGGAGCCTGAATATGAACAGATGAACAGGGACGAACTTGAGCAGCTTCAGCTTGAGAGGCTTGAGTCCACCATAAATCGTGCCTACCTGAACGTGCCCTTTTACCGTAAGAAGTTTGATGAACTTGGCATTGACCCTGAGCAGATTAAGGACCTTGATGACCTGCGCAGACTTCCCTTTACCACAAAGGATGACCTCAGGGAAAACTATCCCTACGGCATGTTTGCTGTTCCCCTCAGAGAGGTGGTAAGAATTCATGCTTCAAGTGGAACCACAGGCACCCCCACTGTGGTGGGTTACACAAAAAACGACATCCGGACCTGGTCAAATCTTGTGGCAAGAATACTCACTGCTGGAGGCGTTACAAAGGATGATGTGGTGCAGATTGCCTTTGGTTACGGGCTGTTCACCGGTGGCTTTGGTCTCCATTACGGAGCAGAGCGGATAGGTGCATCGGTTATCCCGATATCAAGCGGAAACACAAAAAGACAGGTCAAGATTATGCAGGACTTCAAGACCACAACCCTGATATGCACCCCGAGCTATGCCCTTGTGATAGCTGACACCCTGTACGAGATGGGCATAAATGTAAACGGACTTTCCCTCAGATACGGACTCTTTGGGGCCGAGCCCTGGTCTGAAAAGATGCGTGCTGAGATAGAAGAAAAGCTTAAGATAAAGGCCACCGACAACTATGGTCTTAGCGAGGTCATGGGCCCAGGTGTGGCAGGGGAATGTCTTGAGCAGAAGGGACTGCACATAAACGAGGACCACTTCCTTGTTGAGATCATAAACCCTGAGACCCTTGAGCCTGTGGAGCCTGGTGAGGTTGGTGAGCTTGTTATAACCACCCTCACAAAGGAGGCCTTTCCAATGATTCGCTACAGGACCAGAGACCTTACAAGGCTTATAACCGAGCCATGCCCCTGTGGAAGGACCTTTTACAGGATGTCAAAGGTGCTGGGAAGAACCGACGATATGCTTATCATAAAGGGTGTCAATGTATTTCCATCCCAGATAGAAAGCGTTCTCTTTGAGATTGAGGGAACCGAGCCCCACTACCAGATAATCGTTGACAGAAAGGGACATCTTGATGAGCTGACCGTTCTTGTGGAGGCATCAGAGGAGATATTCTTTGATGAGATGAAGAGACAGCATGAACTCATTGAGACCATAAAGCGTCGTCTTGCCTCCGAGCTTGGTATATCGGTGGAGGTCAAGCTGGTAGAAAAAAAGACCCTTGAGCGGTTTGAAGGAAAGGCTGTGAGGGTGATTGACAGAAGGAAGCTGGACTGATTGTTCAGCTCTCGGGCATAGACCTGTATGTTTTTAGAAATGCTTCTGCATTTCTGTAAAGGATTGCCTCTTTAAGGGCATCAGGTATTGAAAGGGAATCAATAACCTCTATCATCTCTGCCTGGTCAGTCCAGGGACTGTCGGTTCCAAAAAAGAGCCTTTCCATGGGAAGTCTGAGGATTATATCTCTGAAGGCTTCTTTACCAACCTCTGTCACTGTCATGGAGAGCTCAAAGAAGATGTTATCATAGCCTGTCAGAATTTCCACCCTGTCCCACTGTCTCCATCCACCAGCATGGGTGGTAACAATGGAGAGGTTCTTGAAGGCCTCAGCCAGTGCCCTGACCCTGTCAACAGAGGCCTGGAGATTACCAGGAAAGGCAATGTCGTAGCCTGTGTGAAATACAATGAAAAAGCCCTCCTTTTCAATCATCTCATAAAAGGGAAACATTGCCCTGTCATCAATTGCGAAGCCCTGGTACATGGGATGTAGCTTTACTCCCCTTATGCCAGAGCTTGAAGCCTCTTTCAATATTTCATAAACCTCATCAGGGCTGTTTTCAGGATGAAAGGATACAAGGGGATAAATCCTTTCAGAGACAATAGTCCTGGAAAACCCGAGTATTGCCTTACTCTGGGTTGGTTTTGTGGCAATATTTGCCACAACACTAAGGGTAATGCCAGCACTGTCCATTGAGTTAAGAAGTCCCTTAAGGGTTCCGTCAGTGCAGGGCCTGTAGGGACCTGAATGCTCAGAAAGTGCCTTAAGCGCACGGGGTGCAATATCATCAGGAAAAACATGGGTGTGGAAATCTATAACACTGCGGGATTTCATAAGTATTTATTATATTTCCTTTTTGACAGCTTTTAAAAGGGCATGTTAGAATTTTTTATGAAAATTGCCATTACAGGAAAAGGCGGGGTGGGTAAGACCACCCTTTCAAGTGTCCTTAGTTACCTTTATGCAAGGGAGGGTAAAAGGGTTCTGGCTGTTGATGCTGACCCTGATGCAAACCTTGCTCAGGCCTTTGGACTGAGCGAGGAGCAGATTGCCTCCATCCGCCCAATCTCGGAGATGAAGGACCTGATTGCTGAGCGCACAGGTGCACGGCCTGGAAGTATGGGTGGTATATTCAAACTGAACCCCAGGGTTGATGACATCCCCGAGGAGTTTGGCTACAGGATTAATGGTATCACACTGCTTGTGATGGGTAAGTCAAAGGAGGCTGCCTCAGGATGTTATTGCCCTGAGAACATCTTTTTAAGAAGACTCCTCAGCCATCTGGTGATTGAGAGGGACGAGGTGGTCATAGTGGACATGGAGGCAGGCATTGAGCATCTTACCCGCGGTACTGCCCAGGGTGTTGATGCCTTTGTGGTGGTTGTTGAGCCAGGGCAACGCTCCATCCAGACCGCCCATCAGGTTAAAGAGATGGCTGAGGGGCTTGGTGTTAAAAGGGTCTATGTGGTAGCAAACAAGATACACAGAGCAGAGGAGCTGGATTTTATAAAGAATGCAATAAAGGGCATGGAACTTCTTGGTTCAATCAGTTTCAGAGCTGACATCATGCAGGCAGACCTGTCAGGACGCCCACCCTATGAGGTTAGCCCTGAGACGGTCAGGGAGATAGAGGATATAAAGTCAAGGCTTGATGAGCTTCAGCAATGACCTCTGTAAGTGTAAAGGATAAGAGTGCCATCCGCAGGGAAATCATAAGGCGAAGAGACCTTATCCCCTCTGAAGTGAGGGCTGTAAAGGACAGGGCGATAATGGAAAGGCTACTAAGCTATGAGCCTTATGCTTCCTCACAGGTTGTCATGCTTTTTGCCTCCTTTCGTTCAGAGGTAAACACCTTCCCCCTCATAGAACAGGCCCTTAAAGAGGGAAAAAGGGTTGTGCTTCCAG
>CAZIIE010000007.1:0-29660 GCA_964539375.1 uncultured Nitrospirota bacterium
CAGAGTTTTAAGGGATTTAATTTTTTAACATAACGAAACAGGTATTGTCAAAGAGTAACAGACACAAAAAGATACTTGATAAAAACGGGTGAAATGGTTAGTATATATGACTGAAAAATCCTATTATAAAGGCTGTCCTATCAGGCAGCCTGACAAAAACCTGGAGGTGACCAATGTTTTTTGACTCTATTGCCTGGGCAATGGCCCCTTCGCAGCAGGCAGGGCAGGCTGGTGGTCCCCAGTCAATCTTCATGAGTTTCCTGCCACTGATTATCATCTTTGCCATCTTTTACTTTCTGCTTATAAGGCCCCAGCAGAAGAGGGCAAAGGAACACAGAGAGATGCTTGCCTCCCTGAAAAAGGGTGATAAGGTCATCACCTCAGGTGGTATCTATGGTGTGGTTGACTCGGTGGGCGAAAAGACCGTTACCATAAAGATTGCCGAAAATACCAAGATTAAACTGGGGAAGGCCTACATTGCAACACTCAGATCTACTGCAGACGAAGACTGATGAACTTCCTGATATTGAGGGGCTGTACAAAAACGAAAAGGCTCGTCACTATATTGAGGCAGCCGACAGATACCTTGAGGCTATTGGCTATACCGAGCATGGCTTCAGGCACTGCAAGATAGTCTCAAACACTGCATACAGGATAATTAAGATATTGGGCTACCCCGAAAGAATAGCCTGCCTTGCTGCTGCAGCAGGCTTTTTGCATGATATCGGTAACATGCTTGGCCGTAATATGCACAATAAGATGAGCGCCATACTTGCCAAGGAGGTGCTTGAGGAGGTGGGCTTCAGACTGCAGGATATTACAAGGATAATGACAGCTATAGTGGTCCATGAGGAAAGTGAGGGAGCAATACCCGATGAGATAGCAGCCGCCTTACTGATAGCTGACAAATCGGATGTCCATAGAAGCAGGGTTCGTAATCCCTCTATGGTTTCTGAAGATATACACGACAGGGTCAACTATGCTGCCACAAAGTCAGAGTTGAAGGTGGAGCCAGACAGCAGAAAGATAGTGCTTTCCCTTGTGATTGACACAAGGATGTCACCAGTTATTGAGTATTTTGAGATATTTCTTTCAAGGATGATGGCCTGTAGAAAGGCAGCAAAGGTTCTAAAGGCAGAGTTCAACCTTTTTATAAATAATACAAGGATGGCATAGGAGGTAGGATGAAAAACGTAAAGTGGAAGGTGGCCCTGATAGCTGCCACTGTGTTGCTTGCCTTTATATTTTTTCTTCCAAACACACCGATTTTCAGCTACATGCCCCAGTGGTGGAAGGACAATATGCCCAACAGGGGCATAGCCCTTGGCCTTGACCTGCAGGGTGGGGTTCATCTTGTGTTTGAGGTGGAAGGTGAAAGGGCTGTGCAGATAACCCTGGAGCGTATAGCCGACCGTCTGAGGGATATCCTTAGGAAAAGGAAGCTTGAGGCAGAAATCACTGTTGAGGGTGAGAGGATTCTGGTAAAAAGCACCCAGCCCGAGGTCAGACAGGCGATAACCGATGCCTATCCAACCCTTGATATGGTGCCTTCTGACAGTGAGATGGTCTTCAAGCTTGATGACCGAGAGGTCAGAAGGATAAAGGACAATGCCGCCGAGCAGGCCCTTGAGACCATCCGCAACAGGGTGGACCAGTTTGGCGTGGCTGAACCTGTGATACACAGACAGGGTGCAAATGAGATAGTTGTTCAGCTGCCTGGTTATAAGGACCCGAAAAGGGCGGTGGAGCTCATTGGTAAGACCGCCCAGCTTGAGTTCAGGCTTGTTGATGATGAGGCAAAGGTCGCAGCAGAACTGCCTGCTTACATCAGGCCAGGCGAGGAGCAGGAACTGATTGAGAAGTTCAAAGATAAAATCCCCTCCGATGACACCATACTCTTTCAGAGGGTGGTTGACAGACAGACAGGAGAGGTAAGGAAAAAGCCCTTCCTCCTCAAGAAGGAGGTGCTCCTGACAGGCGACCTTCTTTCAGAGGCAAGGGTGGCAATTGACCAGAGGTTTAATGAGCCCTATGTCTCTCTCACTTTCAACAAGACCGGTGCCGATATCTTTGAGGAGGTCACCGGAAAGTATGTTCAGAAAAGGCTTGCCATCATCCTTGACAAAAATGTCTACTCCGCCCCTGTGATAAGGGAGAGGATTGCCGGTGGTAATGCCCAGATAACAGGTGCCTTCAGCATGGAGGAGGCAAAGGACCTTGCCATAGTGCTGAGGGCAGGTGCACTGCCTGCTCCAGTTAAGCTCCTTCAGAATGTAACAGTTGGTCCCTCCCTTGGAAGGGACTCCATAGAGGCAGGGAAAAAGGCAGGGATAATTGCCATTATTCTTGTGACGGTCTTTATGGTCTTTTACTACAGACTATCAGGCCTGATTGCTGACTTTGCAATGTTGCTTAATGTGATACTGCTTCTTGGCGCGATGGCCTTTCTCAACGCCACCCTTACCATGCCAGGCATTGCGGGTATTGTGCTGGCAATAGGTATGGCTGTTGACTCAAATGTGCTTATGTTTGAGAGGATGCGCGAGGAGCTAAGGGCAGGGAAGACACCGAGGGCAGCGGTGGACTCGGGATACGACAAGGCCTTCATTACAATTGTGGATTCCCATGTAACTACCCTTATAACCGCTGCGGTGCTCTTTCAGTTTGGCACAGGTCCTATTAAGGGTTTTGCAGTCACCCTTAGCCTTGGTGTTGCTATAAACCTCTTTACAGCCCTTGTGGGGACGAAGACAGTGTTTGATATCATCAATTCAAGAAGGGAGGTCAAGAAGCTGAGCATATGATTGAGATAGTCAAGAAAACAAACATTGATTTTATGGGATTCAGAAAGATAGCTTTCATCATCTCAGGCATACTGGTGGTGCTTGGAATAATCGGAATTATACAGGTTGCCAATGGAAGGGCAAATCTGGGAATAGATTTTGCTGGTGGAACGGCTGTTATGCTGAAGTTTGAAAAGCCTGTGACACTACAGGATGTGCGGTCGGTGCTTGAAAAGGGTGGTTTGAAGGACTTTGAGCTTCAGGACTTTCCAACCGTAAATAAGGTGCTGATAAAGATAAAGAAAAAGGAGGAAAAACTGGGTGCCCTTTCGGATAGGATAATAAACACCCTTCGTGAAGGGTTCAGTGAAAACAAGATCACCGTTGATGCCACCACCGAGATTGGCCCAAAGGTTGGTGCAAAACTGAGGAAGGATGCCCTGTGGGCAATAATTGCTGCAACAGTGGGGATTCTGATCTATATTGCCTGGCGTTTCCAGTTCCGCTTCAGCGTGGGTGCCACAGCAGCCACTTTCCATGATGTCCTTGCGGTGCTTGGTATCTTTTATATAACTGGAAGGGAGATAAACCTGGTTCTTGTAAGTGCCCTGCTTACCATTGCTGGTTACTCCCTTACTGACACGGTGGTTGTCTTTGACCGTATAAGGGAAAACCTGAGATATATATCAAAGGAATCGGTGGAGGCGGTTTTTAACCGAAGCATAAACGAGGTCCTGTCAAGGACACTGATAACCTCTATCACCACGCTGCTTGCTGCTGGAGCACTTTTTGTTTTCGGTGGTGAGGTTATACACGACTTTGCCCTTGCCATGATACTTGGGATAATAATTGGCACCTATTCCTCTGTTTTCGTGGCAAGCCCTATAGTGCTTGTCTGGAAGGGTAAGGGACCTTTAATTAAAAAGAAGTAAGGGGATGCCTGACAGAAGATGGTTTGTCCAGAGGACAAACCCTGAATACATAAGATACCTCTCATCGGCCACGGGTGTTACCACCCCTCTTGCCCAGATACTTATCAATCGGGGCATAAAGACCCCAGAGGCTGTAAAGCGTTTCCTGAACCCTGACATATCGGAACTGATAGACCCTTACGAGCTAAAGGGTATCAGTGAGGCAAAGGATATACTGTTTTCTGCCCTGTCCTCCCGCAGGAGGATACTCATCCATGGCGATTATGATACCGATGGTGTTACCGCAACCTCTGTTGTCCTGCTTGCACTGAAGGAGCTTGGTGCTGATGTCCATTACTACATACCTGACAGATTTTCCGATGGTTATGGATTTGGTCAGGGCGGACTTGATTATGCAAGGGAGATTTCTGCCTCGCTTATAATCACCGTGGACTGCGGGATAACCTCCTTTGATAGTGTCAGAAAGGCACGCAAAATGGGCATGGCCGTGATAGTGACCGACCATCATGAGCCAAAGAGAGATGAGCAGGGAGCTTTACTTTTGCCTGAGGCTGATGTGGTGATTAATCCGAGGCTACAGGAGGAGATGCCCCCCATGTCAGGGGTGATGGTAGCCTTCAAGCTTGCCGAAGCACTGCTTGGGAGGGAGAGGGCGGTCAGGATGCTTGACCTTGTGAGCCTCGGGACAGTGGCTGATATAATCCCCCTTGTTGATGAGGGAAGGGTGGTGGTTAAAGAGGGGCTCAGGTTGATAAACTCTGCTGAAAGGCCAGGGATAAAGTCACTTATAGAGGTGTCGGGGCTGAGACCAGGCAACATAACTGCAGGACTTCTCGGCTTTACCCTTATACCGAGAATAAATGCCTCAGGGAGAATTGATAATGCAAGGGATGTGATCAGGATGCTTACCACCACAGAGCATGCCGAGGCAGTAGAGATTGCGGGCAGACTGAATGAGCTTAATCAGAAGAGGCAGCAGATAGAGGAAGAGGTGCTTAATGAGGCAAGGGAGGATGTTGAAAGGAGAGGCTTTGAGTACGCAATTGTATCTGCTTCTGAGGGCTGGCATGAAGGGGTGGTTGGTATTGTGGCGGCAAGGCTTGCCGAGAGGTTTTACAGACCTGCCTTTGTCTTTAATATCAGCGATGGCTATGCCAGGGGCTCTGCCCGAAGTATTCCACCTCTGAATCTCTACAGGGCAATAGCAAGATGTGCAGACCTTCTTGAGGCCTTTGGCGGACACAGGCAGGCTGCTGGGCTTAAACTCAGGGTAGAGAGATTGCCCGAGTTTGAGGCGAGGATAAATCAGACGGTCAGGGAGATGTTATCCGACGAAGACCTGATACCCACCCTCACCATTGACGCACAGGTAACCCTCAGGGACATAAGCTTTGAGCTTATAAAGGAGCTACAGGGTCTTGAGCCCTTTGGAGCTGGAAACCCTGAACCTGTTTTTGGTGCAAAGGCACTGGAGGTGCTTAATGCAAGGGTTGTGGGTAATAATCACCTGAAGATGTCTCTAAGAGACAGAAATGTTGTGATTGATGCTATAGGTTTTGACATGGCAGAAAGGTTTGAACCTATTGCTTCCAATGGAACAGTTGATGTGGTCTTTAGCCCTCAGGTAAATGAGTGGGAAGGTGGCAGATACCTTCAGTTAAGGCTTATGACAATGAGGCCATCAAAAAATAAGGGATGAGCACACCGATTATTGATTTCGGCAAAGAGAAATTTTTAAACTAAACAATGCACAGGAACTTTGATGAGGAAAGGCTTGAAGAGGCACTGGAGCTTATCTGGCTCCTGAAGGAGGAGGGTAAAAGCGGTCTTCAGCGCCTCTATGGATACTCCGATGATGACGAGATTGAGGCCATAGTGGAGAGGTTAAGTAAGAGGGGGCTTGTAAAGGTAAAGGGTGATGATATAAACCTGACGGCCGAGGGGGAGGAGATTGCAAGAGGGATTGTCAGAAGACACCGTCTTGCTGAGCGGCTCTTTGCCGATGTGTTTGAGATGAAGGAGGAGTTCATCCACGAGGATGCCTGCAAGCTTGAGCACATCCTGAGCGAGGAGCTTACAGACAGTGTATGCACCTTTCTCGGCCATCCTCCCACCTGTCCCCATGGAAAACCCATTCCTCGGGGAGAGTGCTGTAAAAAGTACACGGTAGAGATAAAACCACTGGTAATGAGATTGAACGAATTTGAGGTGGGCCAGGAGGGCAGGATTGTCTACATTGTCCCCTCTGATCCATCAAGACTTAACAGGCTCAACTCAATAGGGATAAACGCAGGCTCAACAATAAAGCTACTGCAGAAATGGCCCTCTGTGGTTGTTCAGGTTGAGGAAACAACCATTGCAATAGACCCTGAGATAGCAAAGGAGATATTTGTAAAGAAGCTTTAGACGCTGAGCATCCTTTTGTCCTCTGGCACCTTTATTGGTAGGTAGACCCTGAAGGTGGTGCCAACATTTAAACGGCTTTTTACCTCAATTCTTCCGCCATGCTTTTCCACTATCCTGTAACTTATGGGAAGTCCGAGGCCTGTGCCCTTTTCCTTTTTGGTGGTGAAAAAGGGCTCAAAGATCCTTGGCAGGACATCATCAGGTATGCCGGTGCCATTGTCACTTATCTCTACAAAAACCATCTCATCCTTTTGTCCTGTAACAATCTTCAGTGTCCCTGAAGTGGACATGGCCTGAAGGGCGTTGTTTATCAGGTTCAGGAATACCTGTTTTAACTGGTTTCTGTCTGCCTCAATAGCCGGGATGGGCGATTTTTCCTCAATCAGCTTAATCTGCTTTTCCCTTAATTTTGGTAAAACAAGTCTCTTTATCTCGTCAAGGAGGGAATCAATGTTAACCGATTCAATCTGGAGGGGTTTCTTTTTTGAAAACTCAAGAAGCTGCTGGACTATCTCTCTTGCCCTCAGGGATTCACTCTCAATGACGTCAAGGTCTCTTTTTATAGAACCAATCTCCTCTTCCTCCTTCAGCAGTTCTGCGTACCCAAGGATGGTGGTAAGAGGATTGTTTATCTCATGGGCAATGTTTGCAGCAAGTTCTCCAATGGCAGCAAGCTTAGCAGCCTGAATAAGCTGCTCCTGTGCCTCTTTAAGCTTTTGCATCTGTATCATAAGGTCTTTGTAAAGGCTGATATTTTCCATTGCCACTGAGAAGTTGTTGACAATTATGCTCAGAAGCCTTATGTCATCTTCGCTGATTTCTCCCTTCTCAACATCGGCAATGAGTAGAAAACCCACCAGATGGTTTCTTTCGGTTATCCACATTATGCAAAGACTGTTGTAACCTTTCAGACTTTCAGGAAGAATTACATGGGAGACAGAATCATTGTCATAGGATATTACCGCCCTTTTTCCGCTTTCCTCATAGAGTCTGTCTATTTCACAGTGGGGGAAACGGCTGATAAAGCTCATTGTCTGCTCATCGTTTTCAACCGAGGAGACCGCCTCGTAGTGGTCGTTGCGCTTAAGATAAAGCACATACTTTTTTGCAAGCACAATCTCTGAAAGGCCCTGTATTAGTTCATTGTAGAGCTCTGACTCCTTTGATACCATATGAAGACCAAGGGTAAGATTATGTAAACCCTTGAGTTTTTGCATGTAGTTAAGGGTCTGCTCATGTCCCTTTTTGATAGAAAGGCTCATTTCATTAAAGGCGTTGGCAAGCTCTCCAAGCTCTGTCCTGTCATCTATCCTTACGGTGTAGCCAAACACCCCTGACTTCAGTTTTCGGGCAGCCTCTGAAAGCTTCTTTATCGGGCTTACAATCTCTGTGGTTAGACCCTTTGCAACAACAAAGCCAATAAGCATTGTGCCAAGGAGACTGAAAAACAGTATATAACGGATTATGCTCACCTCTTTAAGGGCCTTCTGGGTTTTCTGCTGAAGCCTCTTGTGGGCAATATAGGTCATCTCCTGAGCCTTGTTAAGCAGTATATCACCAATGTCTACTGCTGCCTCCTTCAGTCTCTTGACCCTTTCTGGATTTGCCGAGGTGGTGATAAACACGCTGATTGCGCCCTTGTAGTCTTCAATTAGATTTTTGAGATTATGAAGTTTAGAGGCTATCTCTTCCGAGTGATGACAGCCTGAACACCTGTTAATGGCTGCATCCAGGGAGATCACATTTTCCACAATTACATCAAGCTCAGGACCAAAGGTGGTGCCAAGGGTAAAGAGATTGCCCTGAACGGTCTTAAGGTTGATTATAAGGTCCTGTCTGATAATCTCCACACGGTGAAGCTTTATCAGGGTCTCAAGCTCCCTGGTAACCCTGGTCAGGGAGAATATTCCCACCACGCCTCCTATGCTGAAAAGGAGAAAGAGAATAAATAGATATTTTACAACCCGTTTAAGCATTACTTTATCTCGCTTATTCTGTAATCAAAGGTCTCAGGGGTTTCCTCTATGCCTTCAAGCAATCGGTACACCGGTAAAAAGGTATCTTCATAGGCCCTGACAAATCTTTTGAAGTTCATCTTCTCAAGTATTTTCTTGCCATAGGTGTCTCTGTGCATATCAAGAAGGGTCTGAACAACCCTTTCTTTCAGACTCTCCGGTATATCCTTGCTCAAACAGAGGACATTGGTCGGCATTGCTGGTGACTGGGCTATTATCCTTAGCTCTTTAACCACAGTAGGGTCCTTTTGAATTATCTCGTTCATAACGGTGTTTTTTACACAGCCTATATCAGCCCTTCCATCAACAACATCGTATAATGAGGCATCAAAGCCTCCTGTAAAGTAGTACTCACTGAAAAAACTGTTTATATCCTTTATGCCATGCTGTCTCAGATAGGCAAGGGGGAAAAGGTAGCCTGAAACACTTGCCTTGTCCACAAAGGCCATAACCTTCCCTCTCATATCCTCAACTGACTTTATGCCCGAGTCCTTTCTTACTATTATGAAGCCGTAGGATGTGCTTGAACCATACACATTGACAGCAGTTACCACTGGCTCTACAGGGAGTTTTTTGATTGCTATAGCCCCTGTTAGGTCGCCAAAAAAGGCCCCTGATAGACCCCTCTGAATGTATCGGTCTATAATGTCACCATATCTGCTGAGGATAGTGAATTTTACCTTTACACCTGCTTTTTTCTCAAGATAGGCAGAAAGGGGTTGAAAGAGCTTGTATTGCTTGAAGATGTTTTGCTCAGGTATCAGACCAATGAGCAGGGGTTCCTTGTCCTCAGCCTTTA
Organism: uncultured Nitrospirota bacterium; assembly: GCA_964539375.1. Lineage (GTDB taxonomy): Bacteria > Nitrospirota > Thermodesulfovibrionia > Thermodesulfovibrionales > JdFR-85 > JAADIE01. The sequence continues at coordinate 8,936 of CAZIIE010000007.1, forward strand.
GAGGCTGTAGAGCAATAAGCATAAACATGAGGGTTAACAGTGCCCGTTTCATTTTATCACCTCATCAGCAGAGGATATCAGCCTTGTAGGAAGGGCTGTGTTAAGGCTCTTTGCAAGGCCAAAATTAAAGGTGAGTCGGGACTTTTTCACCCTTACAATCCTGTTTGTTGTTTTAGTTTTTTTGATGGTATCTATGAAAAGCCTTGAAAGCTCCCCTGCCTCACTGACTATATCCGGTTTCAGGGTAAATACAGTTGAGTTTTCAAGGCCTGGCATGGTGCTCACAAGGGGAATCCTCTTTGAGATAAAACCCGAGAGGTATTCAGGGAGATATTTTTCAATCAATGCACTTTCAGAGAGGAAGACCCCATCAGCCCTGACATCCTTAGAATACCTGCCCAGTGATTCATAGTCAGATATACCGTGCAATGAACAATTAAGGGAGAATTCCTTACACAACCCCTTAAGCTCTTCAGCCTCAGCCCTTGAGGAAGGCTCAATCTCAGAAAAAACAATATCAAGATGGGATATCCTCTTCAGCTCCTTCATATACCTCAGGACACTTGAAAGGTGAATACTTGTAAATACCCCTGAGATGTTGTTTTTTTTCTTTTTTAGTTTTACTTCGTGCAGGCCAGCAAAAAGAACTGGCACATCTACATCCTCCATAAGGGCTGAATTCAATGCACCTGAGCCATAAAGGATGAGCACTTCCGAGTCATACACCAGTAGCTTCCTTATGGCATTGCTCCATGCAAGGGGGTCGGGGTTTGGTTTTTGAAGGATAAACTCAGGCTCAACCCCTGACAGGGAATTTTTCAGATTTTTTAAAAAAAGCCTGTGAAGCTCTTCATAATAGGGTATGGAAGAGGAAAAGACCACACCAACTCTGACCTTTCTAACAGAACAGGTGTTAGCAGGGATAAGGAAAACCAGTATAAGAATTATTAAATTTATAAAAACAAAACCTCGGAGCCTCAAAAATCCTTGCCCTCCTAAAGTGTTCTGGTTAATTTAAGCATACCCCGGTAAAGACGACCGCTTAAATCGGTGTTTATACTGTCTCTGTATGATTCGTAAAGCAGGTCAAATTCAATGGTCGTATCCCTGGCAATTCGGTACTCTGAACCAAGCTCTGCCCTGATGTCTCGGCTTTTAAGCCTTGAGAAATCCTCTATGCCTGATAGAATGCTGGTTGTTGTTCTGAAGCTTCCCTTTGAATAGGTTGTGGAAAGGTCAAGGGAAATCTGCAGTTTTGGTGTTACCTGCCTGGTGATGTTGAGCATATAGATAATTGCCCTGTCACTGTAAGGGACACTATGCTCCATATAGGGATTGTCAAAGGTGAATGAGCCTGTCTTAAATTTTTTAAAGGCGAGGGTGGACTGTTCCTCTCTCTTATAATAACCAAAGGACAGGGAGAGGCAGAGGTCATCCAGTGTTGTTACGGTCAATGTGGTAAGAAGATTATGCTGCTTACCCCTGCGGTCTTTACCTGTGTAAAAGGCATCCTTTAAGGCATCATAGTACTCGGTAACCCCCCTTTTATCATAGATGTAACTGTATGAGGCAGTAAACTGTATATAGGGTGAGTGGTAGTAGTTCAGATAAAGGCTTGCCCTGTCTCTGTCTTCAGGAATAAAGTTGTAAAGGGGATTTTTACTGTGGACATGCCTATACTCTGCCCTCAACTTAAGTTTCCTCACAGGGTTGATTAGACCCCTTATGGAGAAGGTGTTTTTTAGGGTATCACCCCTTGTTAGCATCCAGCCCTCTGTATCAGACCTCTTGGTGGACTCAATACTGTAGGACGGTATAAGTGTGAGCCCTTTAAAGGGCCTTATCCGTGTGATGAAATGGGCGGTCTTCTTTTTCAGGTCAATGGATTTTCTCACATCATAGGTCAGCTGGTTAGAAAGGCCTCTCAGGATGGTAATGTCTGCGTTGGACTCTTCAATGTCTATGTAATGAAGCCTCAAGAATAGCGAGACCCTATGGGAGGGCATGTACTGGAAGGTTGCTGACGATGATATGCCCCTGCGCTTTACACCACTGAACTGGTTTTTTGTCATGTCTCTGCTTGCGGTAGCCGATGCCACTATCTGGCCCGTGTAGGAGGTGTGTAGCTTAAGGGTATTACTGTGCCCTTTTATATCGGGTAAGACATTGTGCTGGTATCGGTCTGATGGGCGAAGGAGTGTGCTGCCCGAGTAATAATCAGGATAGTTATCATAAAGGACTGTCTCTCCACCAGGATTAAACCTCTTTTCACGGTGGATGTATTCAACCTCAAGGGGACCAAAGTGGCCATTTGTGCCAGCCTCAAACTCGGTGGTGTTTTTTGAGTAACTCCGAGAGTTAATGACCTTTTTCATATCACCAAACTGGCCTATAAGAAATCTCTGCTGACTCTCACCTCTGTGATAATAATTGAAGTATCTGATAAAGAAATGAAGGGGATAGTCAGGTGTCTTTAACCTTAGCTTGAAATGGGTCTTACGGGAATCAAGGCTGTACTGGTCAGAAAAACTCCTTTGCTCATAGGTCATGGTGGATGAGACATCCTCATCAGGATAATTGATTGATTCAAGGTTGTGGACAAAGGAAAGGGATATGAATCGGCTTAGCAGCACATCCCTGTAGGCATATCCAGTATCCAGGAAATAATCTTTATCTCCTGCAAAGTAACCATACAGGTGAAACCTGTGGGGAAGGGGATAGACCTCTATATCTGGTTCTATGTAAGGGTTATCTGCAATGTCTTCATACTCCGAGACCCTGTTGTGTCCGCTTACATGATTCAGTATGCCTCCGATACTCAGGCGGTAGGTTGGTTCATAGGTGGGTAGCTTTAGCATTTTTGCTTCAGTGGGGATTACATTAATGAAAATCAGTATCAGCCCTATCAGATTTAATGACCTTCTCACTGGATAAACCTTCCCTTTCCTCCAGGCGATGGTGTGTCAGTGCCGTGTATCATGCTGTGACAGTCAGTGCATCTTGTAAAGTAGTAGGCCTTTGCTTCATAGGAGAGGCTTGATGAGGTCGGGCTGTTAATAGGGTGGCCTTCATGGCATTGAAGGCAAAGGAAGGGTTCTCTTAACCTTAACAGGTTGTTGTTTGGTGAACCGTGGGGTAGGTGGCAGGTTGTGCATTCCTCGGTAAGGTCACCGTGTTCGTACAGATAGGGTCCTTCCTTTTCGCCATGGCATCGGGTGCAGGTCTTTCTGACCGTCTCACCCTTTAGCAGATGTTCTGTAGCTGTGCCGTGGGGGTTATGACAGTCAGTGCAAAAGAGCTTCTTTTCAGAAACAGGATGGTGGCTTGGCATACTGTAATAGGTTTTTATGTCTTCATGGCACTTGAAACACATACTGGCAGTATCGGTAGGTCTTACCTTCAGGTCAGCTCCAGCATGGATACTGTGACAATCAATGCAGGATACATCGTTAATTGTATGGATGCCCGTATTCCACTGATGAAGGTTAAAGGTGGCATTAGCAGTGTGGCATTTCAGACATATGAGGCTTTTTGCAGGAGCAGGGAGATTTTTTATATCAATGAGGGTCTTATAATTGCAGGATGTCTTTATGCCCTTTTTCAGATTCTCTTCAACAAGCTTTTTAGTTATACCCTTTATTGCAAGTGAGCCAGGGCCATGGCAGGACTCGCAATCAACCAGAGGCATGCCTGAGTCCCTTTTTAATTGGGCACCCATGGTGCTTGCATCAAAGGCCCTTTTTATTCTGTCATGGCTGTGGCAGGCTGACAAACAGGCCTTGGTGCCTACATAGTCTGCATCAAGCCTTCCTGCTATGAGCCTCTCGTATTCCTTAATCTGAACTAAAGGCCGAGACCTTTTTAGTTCAGCACAGGATGTAAGGACTAAAAGGGCAGAGATGAAAAAGACCGTGCTCAGTATGTATCCTTTTTTTATTTCACTCATAGGGACAGTTTTAATTTTAAAATAATAATGATTAAATTTCAAATATGATAGGAAGAATCATGGGTCTTCGGTTCATCCTTTTGAGGATGAATTTTTTTATGCTACTTCTCAGTTTTGCCTTTAGAATAGAGCTGTCTTCAAGGGCTTCAGGTTCAAGTTTACCAAGAAGCTCAATGATCATTGACTTAATCTCCTCTAATATCTCGGAAGAGCTCTCCTCAAGAACAAAGCCCTTTGAAATAATATCAGGTCCTGTAAAGACCCTTCCTGGCTTTTCCATACCCAGTAATATAAGCAATATCCCATCATGGGCAAGCCTTCTTCTGTCCCTTAAGACCATGTCCTCAATACCACCCTTACCATCAATAAAGACCCTGCCTGCCTGAACCTGACCTGTAACCCTTGCACCAGTGTTATCTATGGTTAGAACATCACCGTTTTGAAGTAAGAAGATATTCTCATCGGGTATGCCCTGTTTTCTGGCAAGCATGGCATGGTAGCAGAGATGTCTGTACTCACCATGGACAGGCATAAAAAATCGGGGACGGATAAGGTTCAGCATAAGCTTCAGCTCTTCCTTTGAGGCATGGCCTGATACATGAACCTCCGAGACCTTCTCGTATATAACATTTGCACCTCTTCTGAAGAGGTGGTTAATTATCTTACCAATTGCCCTCTCATTTCCCGGTATCATCTTTGCTGAAAGCACAACAGTGTCATCGGGTTTGATCTTTATCTCCTTGTGTTCATCCATGGCTATTCGGGAAAGCACACTCATGGGTTCTCCCTGACTGCCTGTGGTTACAAGGACTATCTGGTTATCAGGCAGTGACATGATATCGGATAGCCTGAGCCAGGTGCCTTCAGGCATCTTAAGATAACCAAGCTCAAGGGCTATTTTTGCATTAGCGATGAGGCTTTTACCACAGAGGGAAACCCTTCGGCCATACTTCAGGCTAACATCAATTATCTGCTGTATCCTGTGGATGTTTGAGGAAAAGGTGGCTATTATTATTCTACCAGGCGCGGTGGAAAAGATATTTTCAAGGGCCCTCCTTACCTCCTTTTCAGAGTAGGTGAAACCACCCCTTTCAGCATTTGTGCTGTCCGAAAGAAGCAAGAGGGTTCCCCTGTCTCCATAATGGGAAAAACGGTTGAAGTCAATGAGTTCACCATCAACAGGGGTGGGGTCTAACTTGAAATCACCAGTGTGTACCACCGTTCCAACTGGCGTGTTGATGGCAAGACCAACTCCATCAACTATACTATGGGTAACCCTGATAAACTCAACCTCAAAGGGCCCGATATTAACACTGTCTCTTGGCTTTACAACCTTCAAGTCAGCCTGTATGCCATGTTCTATAAGCTTTTGCCGAAGAAGACCAAGGGTGAGGGCTGTTCCGTAGATGGGTACCTGAACTGATAGCTCCTTCAACAAAAAAGGCACCGCACCAGTGTGGTCTTCGTGACCGTGGGTAAGAATAAGGGCTTTAATGGACTGTCTATTGTCAATAAGATAGGAGAAGTCTGGTATAACAAAGTCAACACCTGGCATGTCCTCCTCAGGAAACATCAGGCCCGCATCAACCACCAGCAGAGCATCTCCGTAACGAAAGACCGTGCAGTTTAACCCAATCTCCTCAAGCCCTCCAAGGGCAATTATGTCCAGCCGCTCATCCATCAGGCAGGAAGGTGATAGACCTCCTTATATCAGCATCTCAAGCAATGCCTTCTGGGCATGAAGGCGATTTTCAGCCTGGTCAAAGACCACACTGTTTGGGCCATCCATAACATCGTCGGTGATTTCCTCACCCCGATGGGCAGGAAGACAGTGCATAACCATAACATCTGGCTTTGCACAGGAAAGAAGAGAGGAGTTAAGCTGATACTTCTCAAAGCGTTTCTTTTTCTTCTCTGCCTCCCCTTCCTCCCCCATGCTTACCCATACATCTGTGTAAACCACATCCGCCATGGCTACAGCTTCTCTGGGGTCACGGAGAAGGATTATCTCGCCCCTTCCTCCTCGGGCTGTTTCAAGAACATCTGCATCAGGCTCGTAACCCTCAGGGGTTGCCACTGTCAGGGTAAATCCGAGCCTGCCAGAAGCCTCAACCAGTGAGTTTGCCACATTGTTTCCATCACCAATATAGGCAACTCTTATGTTTTCAAAGGAACCCTTTTTCTCGTAGATGGTCATCATATCGGCAAGGGCCTGACAGGGATGATGGAGGTCGCTGAGACCATTAATAACAGGTATCTCAGCAGCCCCTGCAAACTCTTCAAGCCTTTCGTGGCCAAAGGTTCTTATCATGATACCGTGGAGATACCTTGAAAGCACCCGTGCTGTGTCAGAGATGGTCTCACCCCTTCCGAGCTGTATCTCCTCGGGCCTCATGTACACAGGCTGGGCCCCAAGCTGGTATAGGCCAACCTCAAAGGAAACCCTTGTGCGGGTTGAGGGTTTTTCAAAGATAAGCCCAATGCTCTTTCCTATCAGCGGACATTTGCCTGCATCAACACCCCTTTTAAGTTCAACGGCCCTCCTGAGCAGAGCCATTATCTCCTCTGAAGAAAGGTCCCATAATCTTAGAAAATCCCTTTTCATGATTGCCTCCCGAGAATATCCTTGAGGGTGTCAACCACCCTGTCAATTTCTTCTTCTGTTACTATCAGAGGTGGTGTGAACCTCAATACCCTTTCAGCAGTGCAGTTTATGAGAATTCCCCTTTCAAAGCACTCCCTTACTATCTGGGCACAGGGAAGGCTGAGCTCCATGCCTATCATAAGCCCCTTGCCCCTCAAATCAACGACCAACTCTGGATAACGCTCTTTCAGTTCCCTTAGTTTCTCCATAAAGTACTCTCCCAGCCTCTGGCATTCCTTTAGCAGTATGCCATCCTCAAGCACGGTCTCAAGTGTGGCAAGGGCTGCTCTGGTGGCAAGGGGGTTACCACCGAAGGTTGAGGCATGGGTTCCAGGGGTGAAAGAGCGGGCTACCTTTTCTGTGGCAAGCATTGCTCCTATAGGGACGCCACCGCCGAGGGCCTTTGCAAGGGTCATAATGTCAGGCTTTATGCCGAAGTGTTCGTAGGCAAAGAGCTTTCCAGTCCTGCCAATGCCTGTCTGCACCTCATCAAGAATCAGCAATGCTCCTGTCTGGTCGCACAGACGGCGGACCTCTCTGAGGTAGTCATCGGAGGGAACCCTTATGCCGCCTTCACCCTGTATGGGTTCTAACATAACTGCGCAGGTTTTCTCGCTGATGGCTTCTTTCATGGCTTCTATATCGTTAAAGGGGACATATCTAAAGCCTGAAGGAAGGGGCTCAAACCCTTTCTGAAACTTCTCCTGTCCTGTGGCTGTAAGGGTGGCAAGGGTTCTTCCGTGAAAGGAATTATAGGCTGTGATAATCTCGTAACGGTTTTCACCGTAATGGTCCTTTGAGTATTTCCGTGCAAGCTTTATTGCTGCCTCGTTTGCCTCTGCTCCAGAGTTGCAGAAGAAGACCCTGTCAGCAAAGGAGTTCTGCACAAGTAGTCTTGCAAGCCTGATCTGGGGGTCAATGTGGTAGAGATTTGATACATGGATAAGCCTCTGGGCCTGTTTCTGTATGGCAACAACAACCCTGGGATGGCAATGACCAAGCACATTGACTGCTATGCCTGCCAGGAAGTCAAGAAACTCCCTGCCATCGTCAGAATAAAGGGTGCAGCCCCTGCCCTTGATAAATACCACAGGAAACCTGCTATAGGTATTCATCAGATATCGGTCAGATTCCTCAAGTAATCTTTTCATCTAACCTCCATAGCAATTAAATTCTAAATCAGAAATTCTAAATCCTAAACAAATCCCAAAATTCCAATCCTTCAAACCTCTGAAAACATAAAAACCACAGAGTTCACAGAGGTTTTTAAATTTTAGTCTTAAATCCTAAATCTAAAATCCTGAATTTATTATCTTCCTTAGTGTTGTTTAGAGTTTAGATATTATTGCTTAGAATTTGCCTTTTTGTAACTCACTGTCTTTATCATTGCAGCAAGGAGCGGAAACATTATCTCATGGTGACCTATCAGGTAGTATCCCCTTCCACCTGACAGGGTTGGTCTTTCCACAACATTCACCGTTGCCCTGTAATGGCGCATAAAGTCCATGGTAACGGCTGTGAAGTGTTCAACCCTGTGTCCAAGATTTCTTGCAATGGTCAGTGCCTTAAGAAAAACTTCGGGCATCAGCACAGCAGAGCCGAGGTTTATAAATACCCCGCCCTCAAGCTCTGAAACAAGGGAGGCAAAGAGTCTGAAATCCCTGTAAGTGGCACTACCAAGGGCAGCTCCATCGCATTCAGGATGCATGTGGATGATATCAGTGCCAATGGCTACATGAACAGTTGCAGGGATACCGAGGCTGTAAGCATTGTAAAAGAGGCTGTGTGTGCGGTTAATAAAGCCCCTCGATTTGCCTATGAACTCGCCCACAGCCAGACCGAGACCTGATCCCCTCTTTGCCCCATCCTTTATTGCCCTGTTAAGGAGTGAGCCTGTCTCCTTTGCCATTCCGAAGGAGCCGTTACAGAGAGATGCTGCCACATCCTCTGAGGTATGACCAGCATAGGCTATCTCAAAGTCATGAACAATTGCTGCTCCGTTTGTTGCAAGGGCTGTAATAATGCCCTCCTCCATGAGGTCAATAATTATCGGAGAAAGCCCCACCTTTATTGGATGAGCCCCCATGGCGAGTATTACGGGACGGTCCTTTTTTCTTGCCTTCACTATGGCAGAAGCCACTTCCTTTATCTGCTTTGCTCCAAGAATATCAGGAAGGCAATTAACAAAGTCAGCAAAGCTTGCCCCTCTGGGGATAGGTTTCCCAAGGAGGTCTGTCTCAACCTTGCTCTTTCTTGACCTTATTGAATACCTTTTAAGCCCTTTTAATGATATGGGTTTTAACTTCCTTTTCATAAGTAATGACCCGCTTTTTTATTACCTAACTACTATATCACAACTGCTCTGTCTATTTAAATTATCTCGTTAGAGGTGCGAGAGAGTCTTTCAGGATAGGATACCCTTCAGGCCTGTTATAATATTTAAATGATAAGCAGAAGACTTATAGAGGCTGTTGATGGGCTGCTTAAAAGGGAAAGGGGAACGGTATACAAAGACCCTGGGGGTAGACTGAATGTATGCCTTGTCTATCCAAACACCTACTATGTGGGGATGTCAAACCTCGGCTTTCAGGGTGTCTACGGGCTGTTAAACAGCAGAGCTGATGTGCTCTGTGAGAGAGCCTTTTTGCCTGAAGATGAAGACCTGAAGGAGTTTGAGCGGACAGGCTCGGTGCTTTTTTCCTATGAGACAAAAAGACCCCTCATGGAGTTTGATATTGTTGCCTTCTCAGTATCCTTTGAAAATGACTACCTGTCAATCCCCACTATACTGGAGCTTTCAAGGATACCACTTTATGCAGTTCAGAGAGATGAAAGACACCCCCTTTTACTTCTTGGTGGTGTATGTGCAACCTCTAATCCTGAACCCCTTGCCGAGTTTTTTGATATCGTATATATTGGTGAGGCAGAGCCAGCCCTGTTATCCATGGTTGAGCTTTACAGAAAAAGCACTGATAGGGCAAGTTTTTTAAAGGAGCTTTCAGGTCTTGATGGCTTTTATATCCCAGGTTTTTACAGGATAAGCTACCATAGTGATGGTACCATCAGGGAGAGAGAGGCCCTTAACGGGCCTCAGACAATAAAGAAGGTCACCCTTAAATCATTAAAGCAGGCTGTCCGCCATGTTATAAGCACACCTGATACGGAGTTTTCTGAAATGGCGCTTGTTGAGGCAATGAGGGGATGTGTGCATAGCTGCCGTTTCTGTCTTGCAGGTCATATATACAACCCTCCAAGGTACAAGGATTTTGACCAGTTAAAAAGGGAGATAGAGGATGTAACAGGTAGGGGGCTCAGGGTGGGGCTTATAGGCCCATCCCTTTCAGATTATAAATATATAGAAGATGCCCTGTTATTGGAGGGGGTTAACTTCTCCATTACCTCTTTAAGGGCAAACAAAAAGACCGAGGCCCTGCTACATCTGTTCAAGGGGAAAAAAAGCCTGTCAATCGCACCTGAGGCTGGCACCCAGAGGCTTAGGGATTTAATCAACAAGAGGATAAGTGAGGAGGATATTCTCAGTATTTCGGAAAGGGTCTTTTCAGAGGGGATAGAGGTGTTAAGGCTCTATTTTATGATAGGGCTTCCGACCGAGACAGAGGAGGATATTTCAGCTATAGTTGAGCTTGCTAAAAAGATAAGGAGGCTTTCGCGCCGTGGCAGGCTGACCCTTAGTATAAGCACCTTTGTGCCAAAACCCTTTACCCCCTTTCAGTGGTTGCCCATGCAGGAGGAGAGCACAGTAAAGAGGAGATTAAGGTTTATTAAAGATGCCCTGAAGGCTGAAAGACAGGTGACAGTCTTCCATGATGTTCTAAAGTATGCCTACCTGCAGGGTGTCCTTTCAAGGGGTGACAGGAGGCTTTCCAGGCTAATTGCCTCTGGCAGGAGTATGTCAGGATGGAAAAGAAGGATGGTTGAGCTTGGCCTCAAACCCGATTTTTATCTTTTCAGAAGGCGTCAAAGGGATGAAATACTGCCCTGGGACTTCATAGATGCCGGCGTAAAAAAGGACTATCTATGGCGCCAGCTTGAGGGCATTTTGTGATTCCATTCCTTGCAATAACCCCTCTGGTTTATTTATGATTAAATGAGAAAATAGGCTATTTATAGACCTTTAACAGTCCCTCGTAATTTTGAGGGATGTATAAAAAATAATTTAAAAGGGAGATTCAGTAGAGATGATTTCAATAATAAAGAAGGTGTTTGGCACAAAAAACGAGCGGGAGCTTAAAAGGCTCTGGCCTATTGTGCACAGGATAAACGAACTTGAGCCCACTGTATCAAGGCTTACCGATTCAGAGCTTGCAAGAAAAACCGAGGAGTTTAAAAACAGACTTGAAAAGGGAGAAACCCTTGATGACCTCCTTGTAGAGGCCTTTGCTGTGGTCAGGGAGACAGGAAAGAGGCTCCTTGGTATGCGTCACTTTGATGTCCAGCTAATAGGTGGTATAGTGCTTCATGAGGGAAAGATAGCCGAGATGAAGACCGGTGAAGGTAAGACCCTTGTGGCCACCCTGCCTGTATATCTGAACGCCCTTGAGGGCAGAGGGGTTCATGTTGTAACAGTAAACGACTATCTGGCAAAAAGGGATGCCCAGTGGATGGGCCCCATATACCACCACCTCGGCCTTTCCGTAGGTGTAATACAGCATGAGGAATCCTTTCTCTTTGACCCTGACTACAAAGCAGATGACCCCCGTTACAACCACCTGAGACCCTGTTCAAGAAAGGAGGCCTACGATGCTGATATCACCTATGGAACAAACAATGAGTTTGGTTTTGACTATTTAAGAGACAATATGAAGTATGACATAAATGACTATTGCCAGAGGGAGCTCAACTACGCAATAGTTGATGAGGTGGACAGCATACTTATTGACGAGGCAAGGACACCCCTTATTATCTCTGGTCCTTCAGAGGAATCGGTTGGAAAGTACTATAAGATTGACAAGATAATCCCGAAACTTCAGAAGGATGTGGATTTTACCATTGATGAAAAGGCACGCACAGTGATTCTTACCGAGGAGGGAGCCATTAAGGCTGAAAAGCTCCTCGGTGTTGAAAACCTTTTTGACCCTGCCCATATTGACCTTGTTCACCATGTGCTTCAGGGGCTCAAGGCCCACCATCTATTCAAACGGGATGTGGACTATGTGATAAAGGATGGCAAGGTGGTGATTGTTGATGAATTTACCGGAAGGCTGATGCCTGGAAGGCGCTGGTCTGATGGCCTGCATCAGGCTATAGAGGCAAAGGAAGGGGTTAAGATTGAAAGTGAAAACCAGACCCTTGCCACCATAACCTTTCAGAACTACTTCAGGATGTACAGAAAGCTGGCTGGCATGACAGGAACGGCTGACACAGAGGCTGAGGAGTTTGCAAAGATTTACAACCTTGATGTGGTAGTGATACCAACCAACAAGCCAATGATCAGGGTTGACCACCCTGATATGATTTACAAGACTGAGAAGGCCAAGTTCAGGGCTGTGATAAAGGAGATAGAGGAGTGTCACAAAAGAGGACAGCCTGTGCTTGTCGGAACCATCTCAATAGAAAAGTCAGAGCTACTCAGTAAGATGCTCAAGAAAAGAGGGATAAAACACTCGGTGCTCAATGCAAAGTACCATGAAAAGGAGGCTGAGATCATTGCTCAGGCAGGACGCCCTGGTGCAGTAACCATTGCCACTAACATGGCTGGACGAGGCACCGACATAGTGCTTGGTGGAAACCCCGAAGGCCTTGCCAAGGAGTTTTTGAAGGATAAAAAGGAACCAACCGAGGAGGAAAAGCAGGAGGCCCTGAGAAAGGCAAAGGAGATATGCGAAAGAGACAGAGAGAAGGTGGTAGCAGCTGGCGGGCTTCATATAATCGGAACAGAAAGGCACGAGGCAAGGCGTATTGACAACCAGCTCCGTGGCCGTTCAGGCCGTCAGGGTGACCCAGGCTCTTCAAGGTTTTACCTCTCCCTTGAGGATGACCTGATGCGTATCTTTGGTTCAGACCGTATCTCAGGCCTAATGGGTAAACTCGGTATGGACGAGGATGTGCCTATTGAAAACAGGATGGTTACCAAGGCCATAGAAAACGCCCAGCGAAGGGTTGAGGCCCATAACTTTGAGATAAGGAAGCATCTTCTTGAATATGACGATGTGATGAACAAACAAAGAACAGAGATATACAGGTTCCGCAGAGAGATCCTGTCGTCAGAGTCATTGAAGGACAGGGTTATGGAGATGGTGGAAGACCTGGTAGATGCACTGGTCTATGAATACTGTCCTGAGGACAAATACCACGAGGAATGGGAGATAGAGGAGTTAACCAATACAATCTTTGGTATCTTTGGAGTGAAGATAGAGGGGCTTAAGGAGTTTAAAGGGCAGGAGGCCCTAAAAGAGGAGGTTATTGGTAGGTTAAAAGAGTATTATGATGAGAAGGAGCGCGAGATCGGTGAGGAGTTGATGCGTTATCTTGAAAGAATCATCATGCTACAGGTGGTTGACAATCAGTGGAAGGACCATCTTCTTGCAATGGATCACCTGAAAGAGGGTATAGGCCTGAGGGGGTATGGCCAGAAAGACCCTCTGGTGGAATATAAAAAAGAGGCCTACGAGATGTTTACCGATATGTCTGAAAGGATTAAGGAGGAGGTGCTTACCAGGATATTTAAGATACAGATTCGGACAGAGGAAGAAGCAGATAAACTCTCCAGGAGGCAGGAGCAGAAGCTGATCTTCAACAGAGGCAATGGTGGTGAAACCTCAAGAAAACCTGTCAAAAAGGGCAAAAAGATTGGCAGAAACGACCCCTGCCCCTGTGGTAGTGGTAAAAAGTATAAAAAATGCTGCGGAATAAATGCCTGATATCCTCTACATAACAGCTGGTCAGGAAAGCGACAGCCTTCCCACCCATCTTTCTAAGATAAAGTTAGGGAAGGTTCATGCGATTAGCCCTGATGAGCTTGAAGCTCTTAAACTCACCCCCACACTTATAGTTATAAAAAAGACAGCCCTTAACAAAGGGCTTTTTCAGAGGATACAGAACCTTTTTGGTAGAACACCCATGATAGTGGTAGTCACCGATGGTAAGAGCAGGGTGCCTGCCTATCTTAGCTCCAAAGAGAATGTGGAGATAATCTACAGTGCCGTGTCAGAAGAGATATGCTCTGCAGTATCCCGCCTTTTAATTCTGAGAGATGTGCTCAGGGAGTACAGAAGACTGAAGGAGGAAAGGGATGAGTTAAGCAAACTTATAAATATCCAGAGAAACATCACCTCCATGATGATGGAACATAATGATATTGGAGAGCTTTTTCAGGAGATGATGAAGACCCTGAAGGAGGCCTTTGATATCAGAAACTGGATAGTCTTTTTAAAGGATAATGAGACCGACGAGTTTTTTGTCCTCTGCTCATCCCTCAAAAGGAAGCAGATAAAGGAGCTAAGGCTTTCTCCTGGAGAGGGAATAGTTGGCTGGGTGTCAGAAAAGCAAAGACCCCTTATTGTTGAGGATATTAAGGGTGATGTCAGAGCAAGGGCTGAAGGGGTGGTTCATAAGGTGATGAAGACCCGATCTGCCCTTGTTTTCCCTGTAACAGGCAAAGGAGGGACAACAGCGGTGGTTGAGCTTATAAACAAACGCAGAGGCACCTTTGACAAAGAGGACCTTTTGCTTCTTTCAAAGATTTCAGAGCATATCTCAATGGCAGTAGAGAAGATGATGTTACAGCTTAAACTTGAAGAGCTTGTTATAACCGATGACCTGACCAAACTCTTTAATCTCCGCTATCTTAACAGAACCCTTGACATTGAACTTGAGCGGGCAAACCGTTACCATACCCATGTGTCTCTTATATTCATGGATGTAGACCATTTCAAGGATGTAAACGACACCTACGGACATCTTGTGGGCAGTAAGCTGCTTACAGAGATTGCCCAGCTTCTTTTGAGCAGACTTCGTTCAGTGGATATAGTTGCCCGTTATGGTGGAGATGAGTTCGTGATAGTGCTTCCTCAGACATCCTCAAAGTATGCAGCCATGATTGCAGAGAGGTTAAGAAAGGCGGTTGAGGAGACGGTTTTTCTAAGAAAGGAAGGTTATAATATAAGGGTAACTGCAAGCTTCGGGGTTGCCTGTTATCCAGACACAGCCAAGAGCAAGGAGGAGCTTTTAAATCTTGCAGATGAGGCCATGTATAAGGTAAAGTATAAGAACCGTAATGGTGTATATGTTATAATCTGATTTGAGGAGATGCCATGGCACTTTTTAACTATGCTACAAAGGAGATAACCCTTAAAATCGTCTATTATGGACCAGGTCTCAGTGGTAAGACCACTAATCTCCAGTATCTGCACTCCATACTTGACCCAAAGAGAAGGGGCAAGCTTCTTTCCCTGTCCACCGAGGCTGACCGAACCCTTTTCTTTGACTTTCTGCCTGTGGAGCTTGGAAAGATACAGGACTTTTCCATAAGGTTTCAGCTTTACACTGTCCCAGGTCAGGTTAGATACAATGCCACAAGGCGTCTGGTTTTAAAGGGTGCTGATGCTGTGGTCTTTGTGGCTGACTCCCAGAGGGAAAAGCTTCAGGAAAATATTGAAAGCCTTGAGAACATGCGGGAAAACCTGATTGCAAACAACATCAACCCCGATGATATCCCCCTCGTATTACAGTACAACAAAAGAGACCTTGACAATGTAATGAGCCTGACCGAGCTTAATGCCCAGCTAAACAAAATGGGCGTGCCCTTTTATGAGTCGGTTGCCACTGAGGGGAAGGGGGTAAAGGAGACCTTTGAGGCTATAGTTAAGCTGCTACTTAAGCATGTGTCAAAGAAGCACAAGATTGATGTTAAGGCAACAGAAGAGGAAGGTATTAAGGGTATAACTGCTGAGGAGAAAGAGGAAAAAATTGAGGTGCCATCGCCAACTCCTGAGCCTGCTATAAAGGAAGAGCCTGTAAAGGTAGAAAGGGTAGGTGCAGGTTCTGATGGGCTTCAGGAAATACTTGATGCCCTTTCAGAGCTTAGAAGCTCAATTGACCGTTTAAGCGGCATAATGGAGAAGGAGGCTCTGAAATCTGAGGAGATACTCGGGCTTCTGGAGGCAATAAAGGGTTCTATAGACAATGCCCGGACAAAAAAACGCTGGTTCCTTTTTGGTTAGAGCCTTTCAAGGGTGCTCAAAAGTGCCTCAGCCTTTCTCAGGGTCTCAAAGTACTCCCTTTCAGGGTCTGAATCAGCCACTATACCAGCACCTGCCTGCACATAAGCTATAGAGTCTTTGATAACAAAGGTCCTGATTATAATATTTAAATCCATGTTTCCGTTAAAGCCTATATAACCCATTGAGCCTGTGTAGGGGCCCCGTCTGGTTGGCTCAAGCTCATCAATTATCTCCATACACCTGACCTTTGGAACACCGGTAATTGTCCCACCAGGAAAGGTAGCTCGCACAAGGCTGAAGGCGTCTCTGCCATCTACCAGCCTTCCCCTGACATTGGAGACTATATGAATTACATGGGAATAATCCTCGGTTATCATAAGCTCATCAACACCCACCGAGCCATAGGTGCATACCTTGCCAAGGTCATTTCTCTCAAGGTCTATAAGCATTATATGCTCTGCTCTTTCTTTCTCATTAAGTAGCAGTTCAGCCCTCATTATCTCATCCTGTTTCTCAACTCCCCTTCTTGGCCTTGTGCCAGCAATCGGTCTGGTCTCTGCTTCGTTTCCTTGAAGTTTTATGAGCCGTTCAGGCGATGAGCCCACGATCTGGTAACTGCCAAAGTCAGCATAACAGGCAAAGGGTGAGGGGTTGATGCTTCTTAAGATTGTATACAGTGACCATAACCTATCAGGGTCAATCTCTGCATGAAGCCTCTGGGAAAGGTTTGCCTGAAAGATGTCACCAGCACGGATGTATTCTTTAGCCCTTACAACCATCTCCATATAGTCCTTCATGTTCATTTCATGCACTATCTCGATGCTGTGATTTTTACTGGGTATATGAAGTGGAGGTTCAGCCTCAGTGGTTAATTCAGCGATTTTTACCATCTGTTCAAGCATTTCTGAGGCGGAATCGTAGATTTCAACATAGTCACTCTCGCCAAGACCCAGGGTCTCAAAGGGCAGATTAAAGCCAAAGCTTATCATCCTTGCTCCTGGACATACAATGGCGTAACTTTTCCTTTCAGTATGGTCAAAGGCAAAGAGCCTGTCATAGAGATAAAAGTGGGCATCAGGTATCTGAAGGTCATCAACAGTAGTGGAAGGGAGTCTTTCCAGATAATGAACAAAGTCATAGCTGAAAAGCCCGCAAAGGCCACCCTGAAAGGGGGGCAGAGATGGGTCTGGTCTCTGGGGATAGGCATTCAGTAGTTCCCTCAATCGGGTAAGGGGTCTGCGATTAGAGACCGACTTTTTGCCATCCTTTGTTATCTCAATAAGGCCATCCTTAGCGGTAAACTCCATAAAGGGTTCAAAGGCAACAAAACTGTAGCGTGCTATCCTTTCGGTGCCCTTTATACTTTCAAGAAGGATGCTACCTTCTGACCGCAGAGCTTCGTAGATGTAATAGGGGGATCTGTAGGGTAATTCCACATAAAGGGGTGGAAAGGCAACCTTTTCAGAGGATTTTATTGTATCAAGAAAGCCCTTTTTATCAGGATAAACAGGATGTTTTCTTGTTATCATAATGAAGCCATCACTTCAAGGGATATAAGCTCTATTGCTTTTTCCGGTTCCTCATGTCTGAGGACAGACCTGCCAACTACCAGATAGTTGGCACCCTTATGGATTGCCTCCTTTGGGCTCATGGTTCTTCTCTGGTCATCAGGTGGTGCCCAGGAGGGTCTAATTCCAGGGGTGATAATTATAAAGTTTTTGTCGGTTACAGCCCTTACAGCCTCTATCTCATGCCCCGAAGCAACTACACCGTCAAGACCAGCCTTGAAAGCCATTGAGGCAAGGTGCTTGACATGGGTCTTCAGACTGTGCTGGATACCCATCTGTTTTTTAAGTTCATCCTGTGAGATGCTCGTCAGCACCGTTACAGCAATAATTTTAGGTTTCTTAAGGTCTTCCTTAAGGCAGAGCTCAACCACCGCCTCCCTTGTCCTCTTCATCATCTCCATGCCACCTGAGGCATGGATGTTGAACATATCAACCTCCATCCTGGTAATAGCTAATGCTGTTTTGGCAACTGTAGTAGGGATGTCGTGTAGCTTCAGGTCAAGAAAGACCTTTTTGCCCCTGTCGTGTATCTTCCTTATTATCTCAGGGCCTGCAGAGACAAAGAGCTCAAGCCCCACCTTAAAGGTGTTAACCCAGCTGGAAAACCTGTCAACCAGCTCAAGGGCGTAACCAGGGTCGTTCACATCAAGTGCAAGAATTATCCTGTCCTTTGCAGGCAAGGAAACTCCTTTCTATATCTTTGGAAGTGTTATACCCCTTTGTGCCTGATATTTTCCTGTTTTGTCTCTGTAGGAGGTCTCACATACCTCTTCAGCTCCAAGAAAGAGTATCTGGGCAATTCCTTCGTTAGCATATATCTTTGCAGGAAGAGGCGTTGTGTTGGAAATCTCAATGGTTACATGACCTTCCCACTCAGGCTCCAGAGGGGTGACATTTACCACAAGTCCGCATCTTGCATAGGTGGACTTGCCAAGACATATAACGATTACATCCCTGGGAATCCTGAAGTATTCCACCGAGCGGCCAAGCACAAAGCTATTAGGAGGGATGATGCAGACATCACCCTTGAAGTCCACAAAACTCTTAGGGTCAAAGCCCTTGGGGTCAACAATGGTGTTATTGATGTTGGTAAATATCTTGAACTCGTCACTTATGCGCATATCGTAACCATAGGAACTGACACCGTAGGATATTACCCCTTTACGAACCTGTTTATCATTGAAGGGCTCAATCATGCCCTTTTTAGCCATCTCCTTTATCCACCGGTCATTTTTTACCATAAAACCTCCATGGTTAATAAAATTCTAAATCCGAATTTCTAAATCCTAAACAAATCGTAAATACTAATTTAGCAATTTTTCAAACAACTACAAAAAACAGAGCACTCAGAGTACGCAGAGTTTTAAATCATAAATCTGAAATTCCAAACTTTCCATAAACTCAACTAAAGCAATAAACGCAATGAACCCGATAAACCCAATCAACGCAAATAACGCATATTAACCACTACACCAATATATCAATACACCAATACACTAATTCTTAATTCTTCTGCTCCATTTTTTCGCCTTCTCAAATATCTCTTCAGCATCAAGGCTCTTGAACTCATAGTCGTTCATTAAAACCCTTCCCCTGACCATCACTGCACAGACATCTGAGGCCCTGGCAGAATAAACAATATGTGAGAATATGTCATAAATAGGCATCAGATGGGGTTTTCTTAAGTCTATCATAATGAGGTCTGCTGATTTGCCTGGCTCAAGGGTTCCTGTCACATCGGCCAGCCCCAGTGCCTCTGCGCCCCAGCAGGTTGCCATCTTCAGGGTGGTTCTTGCATCAAGCACTGTGGGGTCTTCAGATACTGCCTTCTGAAGCTCTGATGCAAGGGAGGCCTCTTCAAGCACATCAAGGTCGTTGTTGCTTGCCGCACCATCGGTGCCAATAGCTACCCTTACACCAGCCTTCAGCATCTTTGAAACAGGCGATATCCCGGAGGCAAGCTTCAGGTTGCTTTCTGGACAGTGGGATACACTAACTCCATTTTTAGCAAGAATCTCAATCTCTCGGTCAGTGGGCCAGACCACATGGGCTGCAATCATCCGTTCATTCAGAAGCCCGTGTCTTTCAAGATGCTCAATAGGGGTTTTACCATAACGGGTCTTTATCTCCTGCACCTCCCATCGGGTCTCACTTAGATGGGTATGGATGGGAATATTGTATTTTTCCGAAACCTCAAGGGTCTTTTTATAGGTCTCTGGTGAGCAGGTGTAAGGTGCATGGGGAGAAATGGACGGGACAACCAGTTCATCGTCAATCCAGTCTTTTATAAAACCCTCTGCCTTTTCAATGTACTCATCGGTGCTCTGTGCAATGGATGTGGGGAAGTCCAGCACACCAGCACCAAGTACAGCCCGAAGCCCTGCCTTTTTTATGGCCTCAGCCGAGGCATCCTCATAGAAGTACATATCATTAAAAAGGGTTACCCCTGAGCGGATCATCTCAAGGCAGGCAAGCTCGGTGGCATCGCGACAGAACTCGGCACTTAGCATTCGGGACTCAGCTGGCCAGATATGCTCCTCAAGCCACTCCTTAAGGGGCAGGTCATCGGCAAGCCCCCTGAAGTAGACCATGGCAGCATGGGTATGGGTGTTTACAAAGCCCGGAAGCACTGCCCTGTCAGAGCCACCCATCAGCTTTTCTGTTTCATACTCTCTGAGGATATCCTCTTTTTTGCCAATAGCTAAAATCAGGCCATCCCTTATAGCAATGGCACCCTCTGTGATGACCTCAGTGTCGGTCATCGGTAAAAGATAATCACCCACAACTATTATGTCTGCCCTTTTCTTTTCCATAACATTCCCTTTAAACCTGTTTGCCTGGAGCCAGGGATGGGATTCGAACCCACGACCTGCTGATTACGAATCAGCTGCTCTGCCGGCTGAGCTACCCTGGCTTCTGTAAGGTATATAATTATAACCAAAACAGCCTCTCTGTGAGTAGCTTGGTTTTAAACCTTAAGAAAAATGCAGAATGCCCTGAACTAAGGTTTGGATAAGGTCTTTGAGGGGCCTTGCCCCTCAAACTCCCCAAAAAGGAAAGATTACTACATATTAAGTTTTAATGAGGCGAAGCCCCTTTGAGGTACTTCGTCCCTCAAACTCCCCAATATGTTCAGGCTAAAGTGTTTTAGGCTTAAGGCTGAATTTTTAGTAACCTTTGGCCTTCAGCCTATAGCCTTCAGCCTATGAAGAATGGGGTTTCAAAGGGGCTACGCCCCTTTGAGTTTACCTGCCCCTCAAACTCCCCAATTAAATGAAATCTTTTCCTTACTGGGGATCCAAAGGGGCGAAGCCCCTTTGTGTTCCAGTAAAAAGCAAAAAAGATGATTTTTTAGTATAATTCTTTTATGAAAAACAAAGTCCTT